>JAXMLI010000059.1:0-3382 GCA_034368785.1 Smithellaceae bacterium
TGACGAGATCGGCCGTTGTCGACTGGATGGCGCGCTGGAATTCCAGCGACCGCATCTGATAAGGGGTGCTGCGCTCGGTCAGATCGAAAAGCTTGGACTTGACAAACCCCATCCCGAGAAAGCTCGTTGCCGCGACGGCCGCCACGATGAAAAGCACAACTACGGCGTTAATGGTCAACTTCGTCTTAATGGTCATAATTCGATCACCTCATGTGGAGCTGTACTAGCGTGACTTTGCAGGAAAAAGCAGAAAAATCCTGCACCCGGCGCGGCAGGATACTAGACGAAGCGCCCAGGCATGTCAAGGTGAAATTGGCAAGAAATATTTGATGGTTAAGGTTTATGGGGGGGGTGGCTGAACCAAAGATTGGAGACTCCGGCAGATCCTCCCGTATCCGTCGTTTGATAAAAATGAACCGTAAGCCAGGTGGTCTCGCCCTCCGGGTCAGTCCAGGAGACGCGGTGTTTCCGGTGGGCCGGGATCGTGAAGTAATCTCCCGGCTTGAGTTCCATCTGAGCAGGGGGGTCGGCAAATTCCAGGCGCGCGGCGCCCTTAAGCAAAATCACCAGTTCACTGCGTTCCTGATCGTACCAGAACCCCGCCTTCGATGTATGTCCCCGGGAAACTATCCTTTCCACGGCCAGAGTGCCGGTATTGACCAGGACCTCTATCAGCTCATCGGGCAATCGTTGGTTTATATTTGTGAAAAGATTTCTGATTTCCATGACGGTACTTCTTAAATTGCCTGTGGACCGATCAGTCCGATGGAAAATGCCAGGAGGAACTGCCCCAGGTAGTACAGGGGCAGGCCGATCAGTCGGTTGAAAAATGAAGGCTGTAAAAACTGGTTCCGGGCGACGAAAATATCCGAGAGGTAGAAACAAAAAGCCCCGGCAAAGGCCGCGCCCCGGCCTGAATGACTGACCCCGGTCGTTCCCAAGAGCGACCAGGCGCCGACCATCATCAGGGAAATTACCAGGATGTAAGCAATGACAGGGATCTTCATCTTCCCCAGGGAATCCCGGAACCACAGGTAAACGGCGCCGCTTAGGATGGCCGTAACCACCGTCCCGGTTATGGTCCAGGCGCCCGGCATGGCCAGGTAAAAAAACGCCAGGATGTAAAAGAGGTGGCCGATAAGAAAAGAGATGGTGCCGTAGAGGAACATCCGCTCCTCCCGGAGGGCCAGGAATACATCACCGCCAAGGGAGAAAACCAGGGCGATAAGGACCAGGGTAAAATACGCGGAGACCGGTTTCGGTTGTACCAGCGCGGCCAGGATAAAGAGGAGCGAAAGGGCTGTCTTGCTGAAAAGCCGTGGACCCCTCTGATCGGATCGTTCAGAGTGAAGGAGAACGAGGAGCAACGCTGTGGCCAGGACGATAATTGTCGCGTTTGTCATAACCCCCCATCTTATTTTGACGTTCCGACTTTTTACCGGGGCCTCAACTGTGCCATATCTGAAATATTATTGACAGAGAAATTGTAGTCCTGTAAAGAGGGCTTTCCCAATCAAACGAGGTGAAGCGACGTGCAAAAAAAAATCAATGATATCTGGCTGTTTTTTTCTTCGATCAAACTTGCCATCGTTCTTTTAAGTATTATTACCGTGGCCTCCATTATCGGCACCCTGATCCCGCAGCAGGATGCCGCCAGGGAATTTCTCCAGGGCCGCTCGGCGCTGGTGGTTTCGGTCTTCAATTTTCTTCAGTTGGGCAATCTCTTCCGGTCGGTCTGGTTCATCTCTCTTTTGGGGGTGTTTTCCCTGAACCTCATCGTCTGCTCCTGGAACCGCTTCCCGGCTGCCTGGAAGCTGTTCCGGCGGAAATTCAGTCCTGGCCGGGGCGATGCCTTCCGTGACTCCCCCCCCGACTGGCGCCACCAGTCCAAGGGTTCCCTGCCCGCAGAGATCAAACGGGTTGAGGCCCTGATGAAGAAGAAATACCGACGGGTAGGTTCCCTGGAAACGGGTGAGGGAACGATCATCCATGGTGAAAAGGGCGCCATGTCCTACCTGGGGGCCTATATCATCCACGCGGGAATTCTGGTGATTATCATTGGCGCCCTTGTGGGAATATTCTTCGGTTTCAAGGGTTTTGTGAACATCATGGAGGGCGAATCTGTTCAGGTCGCCCAGCTGATCAGCGGCCGGGGGGTTCAACCGCTGGGATTCACCGCGCGGTGCGATAAATTCACCGTAGAGTTCTACGAGACCGGGCAGCCGAAACTGTTCCGCTCGGATATGACCTTTACCAGAGGCGATCAAGTGCTGGCCAAGGGCGCCCTGAGGGTTAACCATCCCATGGAACTGGAGGGAATTCGTTTTTACCAGTCCAGTTATGGCAGCATCCCCGATGCCGCCCATCTCCGGATCTATAAGGACAACAAAGAACTCGCAAGCGTCCGGGTGCCAGCCGACGGACAGATTGATCTTCCCGGCAAGGCCGGCTTGGTAAAAATCCTCCGGATGGAACCAAATCTGATGGAGATGGGGCCGGCGGTGAAGATCCAGGCCAAAATCGGGGGGCAGGTGAAAGAATTCTGGGTCTTCCAATATCTCGAGGAAATCAAAAAGACCAACCCGGGGATACTGACGATGGCGCCCACCCTCAACCCCGACATCGCCCTGCCCTATCGGATTGCCCTCGAAAAACTGGAGGAGCGGTACTACACGGGCTTGCAGGTCAATCGCGATCCTGGCGCAATTGTTGTGGGCATCGGCGCCCTCCTCATGGTTTACGGCCTGATCCTGGCCTTTTTCTATCCCCACCGGCTGTATCTGATCCGGCTTAAAGCGGAAAAGAACGGGACCAGCATTATCCTGGCCGGAAAAACCAATAAGGATCCCGTGATTCTCAAGAGAGACCTGATCAAACTCATGGAGGCCATCAAGTCCTGATGGCCCGGATTTTGTTTTGTCGATCTTCCCTTTATCCGACCCGGGGCATTCCGGGGCGACGCAGAAAGGCATGTTAAGTAAGGAGTAGTAACTATGCACAATACCATAATGTTCAGTTTTGTAACCTTCATATATCTGTTTTCGTTCTTCTTTTATCTTGTGCGCATGATTTCCGGAAATGAATTCTGGGGACGGATCGGCACCTGGTCAACCCTGACCGGATTCGCAATCCATACCGTCGCCTTCGGCTATCGCTGGGTGGAATCATACAATCTGGGGATCGGCCGGGTGCCCCTCAGCAACTTCTATGAATCCCTGGTTTTCTTCGCCTGGACCATTGTCCTGATCTACCTGATCGTGGAATGGCGCACAAAGAGCAGGACCCTGGGGACGTTTATGACCCCCTTCGCCTTTATCGCGATGGCCTTCGCCTCCCTCTCCCCGAATATCGACAGCCGGATCCAGCCATTGATTCCGGCCCT
>JAXMLI010000060.1:0-2591 GCA_034368785.1 Smithellaceae bacterium
GACTTCTCTTTATTGGTCTGAGTAGTGCATTATTATCCTCGGGCATGGAAAAGCTCTTTGCCCAATTATCACAGCAAATTAATGCGATATTACGGCTGATGCCGTAGGGCGCAGGCGAAAGGCGAAAGGTGAAAAAAACCCTGAAACCTATAAACCCGAGCTTCAAGTCCTGAGCTTTAAGCCCTACGCCCTAAGCCCTACGCCAGTTGTTTTATTGACGGGGCCGTCATTTATTTGAAAGGCGAAACAAATGCCGGAAAACGAATCTGGTCAGGAGAAAACCGAGCAAGCCACCCCTAAAAGGAGAGAAGAGGCAAGGCAAAAGGGGCAGGTCGCCAAAAGCAGGGAAATACCATCAGTGGCGGTATTGCTCGTCTGCCTTATGTTCTTTTATTTTAACGCCAGCGGGATCATTGATCAATTAAGCAGGATGCTAAAAAATACCTTCCTTACGGCCGGACAGACGCAGGTAGGGATGGAGAACATTCAGGACATCTTTCTCTCCTATGCCAATCAAGCCTTTCTTCTTCTTTTGCCGATGTTCCTTCTGGTGATGGGCGCCTCTATTCTGGCCAATGTCGTTCAGGTGGGATTTCTAATATCCGCTGAATCGATAATGCCCAAGTTGTCTAAACTCGATCCATTGAAGGGGTTTACCCGTTTATTCTCAATGCGCGCGGTCATCGAGTTGCTGAAAACAATCTTAAAGATGGTTCTCGTGGGGACCGTGGCCTATATGGTACTCAGAAACGATCTTAGCGAGGTCATTCTTTTGATAGATAAGGATGCCCCGCAGGTCCTTTCCTTTATGGGCATGGTCTCCTTCAAGATTCTTTTGTCCACCTGCGCCCTTCTGCTCCTGCTGGCGGCCTTTGACTACCTCTTTCAACGTCATGAACACGAAAAATCGATTAAAATGACCAAGGATGAAGTAAAACGCGAATTTAGGAATATGGAAGGCGACCCGTTGATCAAGGCGCGGATCAGAAGGATTCAACGAGAATTGGCAAAAAAACGGATGATGGCGGCGGTGCCGAAGGCCGATGTCGTCATTACCAACCCGACGCACCTGGCTGTGGCGCTGATGTACGATTACAAAACAATGAAGGTCCCGATAGTCGTCGCCAAGGGGGCCGGTCTCATCGCGGAAAAGATAAAGGAATTGGCCCGGGAACACAATGTGCCGCTCGTGGAGAATAAGAGTGTGGCACAGGTATTGTATAAGTTCGTGCAGATAGGCGGAGCAATCCCGGACACGCTCTATCGCGCCGTGGCCGAGATACTCGCCTATGTGTATCGTTTGAAGGATAAATGGATATAGCTGATCACCGATGGGGAGAACTCGTAAAAAGTCACAAAAGCCTTTACTTTAGGACGGCTTCGTAAAAAGGCCGCAGGCAAGGCGCGCAAATCCCGAGGAATGAGGTGTCGGGGGAGGGGGCTTGTTCCGGAAGCCCGAAGGGATCGGAACGTGTCCCCGGAAAACGCCGCAAGCCTGCCCCCGCGAAGGCGGGGGAGGGATGCAGCGCAACGAAGCATCCGGACTTTTTACGAAGTCGTCAATGGGGAAGACGGAAACAATATATGGCAAGAGCAGGGAACGAACCAATTTTAAAGACGTCTGGATTAGTGATCGGCATTGGCGTGATCGGCATCCTTGTGGTGATGATCATTCCTATCCCGACGGCATTGCTGGATATACTTCTCTCCTTGAATCTTACCCTGGGGATTATCATCTTTCTCATGTCCATGTTCGTTCTCAAGCCGTTGGATTTTTCCGTTTTTCCCTCGATTCTCCTGATGACCACCCTTTTTCGTCTGGCCCTGAATGTGGCCTCAACCAGGTTGATCCTGCTTTACGGGAATGAGGGCACGGAAGCGGCGGGGCAGGTGATAAAGGCCTTCGGCACCTTTGTGGTCGGTGGCAATTATGTTGTCGGATTTATTGTATTTCTTGTTCTGGTACTCATCAACTTCGTGGTGATAACCAAAGGCGCGACGAGGGTGGCGGAAGTTGCGGCACGATTTACCCTCGATGCCATGCCGGGGAAACAGATGAGTATCGATGCCGATTTGAATGCCGGATTGATATCTGAATCCGACGCCCGTAATCGGCGGATAGAAATCGAAAGAGAGGCAAATTTTTATGGCGCCATGGACGGGGCGAGTAAATTCGTACGCGGTGACGCCATTGCCGGAATCATCATTACCCTGGTAAACATTATCGGTGGCCTGATCGTGGGTGTGCTTCAGCAGGGAATGGCCCTGCCTGAAGCCGCTCGAAATTACACCCTGCTTACTGTGGGCGATGGCCTGGTCTCCCAGGTCCCTGCTCTCATTATCTCCACTGCGGCGGGGATTATGGTTACCCGCACCACCGCAGCGACGGATTTGGGAAATGAAATAAAAAAACAGCTGTTCGTGCAACCAAAGGCCATTGCCACAGCGGCGCTCATAATTTTTATCTTTGCCCTTATTCCCGGAATGCCCAAGATTTCTTTTCTTCTCGTCTCCTCCCTGGTCGGCTTCCTGGCCTATCGTCTTTATATCACCGCGAGCGGCGAGGAAAGAAAAGAGGAGGAAGAACTGCC
>JAXMLI010000061.1:0-9620 GCA_034368785.1 Smithellaceae bacterium
ATGATCCGCGATAATTAAAATCTCACTCGGTCCCGCAATCATATCTATATCCACCGGGCCGCAGTGACGAGGGATGAAGCGCAACGAAGCGTATGGACTTTTTACGGAGTCGTCAATGATCATCAGGGAAATGGTAAAGAATACCAGCCTCCTCCTGGAGGAGGCCCGCAGCGCTACCCCCAGGCTGGACGCCGAAGTCCTGCTTTCCCATTTCCTCAACATTGACCGCCTCGTCCTGATCACGGAGCCACAGAGGCCCTTGACCGATGATGAGGTGAGGGACTTCAGCTTCTGGGTGGAAAGACGCGCCCTGGGGGAGCCGGTGGCCTACATCACCGGCAGGAAGGAATTCTGGTCTCTTCCTTTTGAGGTGAATCGCGATGTGCTGATCCCCCGGCCGGAAACCGAGATTCTGGTCGAGGAGACGCTCAAAGAGGCAGCGGGGCGCGAGGATATCCGGATTCTCGATCTCGGGACGGGTAGCGGCGCCATTGCGGTGGCCCTGGCCCATGAACTGAAAAATGCCAGACTGGTGGCCACAGACATCTCCCACGCGGCATTGATGACGGCAGAGAGAAACGCCAGGACAAACGGGGTTGCTGACCGGATAACCTTTCTTCCGGGCGACCTGTTTTCCCCCGTGGATGGTTCTTTTGATATTATCGTCTCCAACCCCCCCTACATAGCGGAGGAGGATTTTCCCCTGCTGCCGGTCGGGGTAAAGGGATATGAGCCTTCCTCCGCCCTCTTGGCCGGCCCTGACGGGACGGGTGTGCTCAGGAGAATAATCGAGGCGGCGCCGACGTTTCTTAATCCCGGCGGGTCGCTTTTGCTGGAAATAGGGGCGCGGCAGCGGGAGGAAGTGGCAAGGCTCCTTGGCAGGGCGGGATTTATGGAGCCGGTATTTCGCCGGGACTATGCCGGCCACTGGCGGGTGGCCAGGGCGAGGATCAATGATCAACGATCAATGATCAATGATCATTGAAAAAGCGCTGCATTCCTCAGGATTTGCGCGCCTTGCCGCAGCCTGCCCCGGCGAAAGCCGGGGGAACTTTTTATTAAGCCGTCGCGGCTCATTTTTCAACTTTTTTTCGCATTCGTCGAGGTGGTGGCCTGAATGGATAAGATGATCATCAGAGGGGGCAGACGTCTGGCAGGCGAGGTGAATATCAGCGGGGCAAAGAACGCGGCCCTGCCGATTCTGGCCTCTTCCCTCCTGACCGCGGATGAGTGTACCTTTCGTAATATTCCAAACCTGATGGATGTGAGGACGATCAGGCGCCTCCTGGGGAATATGGGCGTCCGGATGGAGGGACGGGGCACGGTCAAAATGCAGGCTGCCCAACTGACCTCTTGCGAGGCGCCCTATGATCTCGTGAAGACCATGCGGGCTTCCATTCTGGTATTGGGTCCCCTGGTGGCAAGGCTCGGAGAGGCCAGGGTTTCCCTGCCTGGCGGCTGCGCCATCGGCGCCCGGCCGGTGAATCTGCATATCAAGGCGCTTGAGCAGATGGGCGCGGAAGTGGAGCTGCGCGAAGGCTATATCCTGGCCCGGGCGCCCAGACTCACGGGCTGTAATATCTGCTTTGACCTTCCCACCGTGACAGGTACGGAAAATATTATGATGGCGGCATGTCTCGCGAAGGGGATCACGCAGCTGATGAATGCCGCCAGAGAGCCGGAAATTGTCAATCTGGCGGAGGTGTTGAACGGCATGGGCGCCCGGATCACGGGCGCCGGCACGGATCATATTGCCATCGAGGGCGTGGAAAAACTCCACGGGGTGGACGCGGAGGTCATTCCGGACCGGATCGAGGCGGGGACCTTTATGATCGCCGCGGGGATGACGGGCGGGGATATTACCCTGGCGGGCTACCATCAGCAGCATCTGGACGCCCTGGTGGAGAAGCTCCTGAATATCGGACTGCGGGTGGAAAGAACCAGCCGGGGCCTCCGGGTCATCGGCGGGGAGACCATACGCAACGTGGATATCAAAACCATGCCTTATCCAGGATTTCCCACGGATCTGCAGGCCCAGATAATGGCCTTGATGTCCGTGGGGACAGGTGTGAGCGTGATAACAGAGACGGTTTTCGAAAACCGGTTCATGCACGTGAGCGAACTGCTGCGGATGGGCGCCAATATTGCGATTCAGGGAAGAAACGCCGTGGTTAAAGGCGGAAAACTCAGCGGGGCGAAGGTGATGGCCACGGACCTCCGGGCTTCGGCCAGCCTGGTATTGGCCGGACTTGCCGCGGAAGGTGAAACGGAGCTGTCACGGGTCTACCACCTCGACCGGGGATACGAAGAAATAGAAAAGAAGTTTTCCGCCCTGGGGGCGGATATAAAAAGGCTGAAGGCTGAAGGCTGAAGGCCGTTTGGAGGGACGCGCTCCGTCGCGTCCGAAAATCTGTGGGATAAAGGCATGTGGATACTCACTCCCTTCAGCCTAAACACCTAAGCACTGAGGCAATTGCAAAACTCCTGCGGACGCGACAGAGCGCGTCCCTCCAGTCTCCAAAACATGCCGTTTTCCACGCCTTTTGGAGAGCCACGCTCCGTCGTGGCCGTCTTTATCGTGAGTTTTGCAATTGGCTCCACTTACAAAAGGATTACCGCGCCATGAAGATTCTCCGCACCCGCGATTGTGATCTCCCGGGGGTATTGAAGCTGATCCGTCGGGAAACCGGGCTTTTTGATGAGCAGGTCTCTTCTGTTGTCCAGGGGATTGCCGCCGATGTTGCGGCCCGGGGTGATGAGGCCCTTTATCACCATACCAGGCGCCTGGATGGCTATGAAATTGACGCGGCCAGCATGGAGGCGACCCCGGAAGAACTGGCGGCGGCAGCCGGGGAGGTAGCTCCCGCGGACGAGGAGATTATAAGATCTGCCGCGGGGCGGATTGAAGCGTACCACAGGAAACAGCTCGCCTCATTGGGAGACAAGGACTGGCATTATCAGGAAGGACAGGGAATCCGACTTGGCCAGTTGGTCCGGCCTCTTTCGCGGGTAGGCGTTTATGCCCCGGGTGGACAGGCCGCCTATCCCTCTTCCGTTCTGATGGCCGCCATTCCCGCCAGAATCGCGGGTGTTAATGAGATATTCCTCGTTTCCCCCCTGCGTCAGGGGCGGCTCAACCCATTCGTGGCCTTGGCAGCCGGAATCTGCGGGGTCGACCGGGTATTCAAGGTAGGCGGGGCGCAGGCCATCGCCGCCCTGGCCTACGGGACGGAGCATATTCCCCGGGTAGACAAGATTGTCGGTCCTGGTAATGCCTATGTGGCAGCGGCAAAAAAACACGTCTTCGGCCTGGTGGATATAGATATGATTGCGGGACCGAGTGAGATTTTAATTATCGCGGATCATAAGGCGGACCCGGGCTTTATTGCCGCGGATCTGATCGGCCAGGCGGAACATGATGAGCTGGCCTGCGCTATTCTTGTCACGGACGATGATAACCTTGCCGGAGCTGTCCAGGCAGAGATCGCGAGCCAGCTTTCCAGTTTGCCCCGGCGGGATATCGCCCGGCGAGCCCTGGAGGAGCATGGAGCAATCGTGATCACGGGGGATGTTGATGAGGCCATCGAATTGGCGAATTTCTATGGCCCGGAGCATCTTGAACTGATGCTGGCGAGCCCCGAGAAATGGATCAAAAAGGTTCGCAATGCCGGGTGCGTTTTCTTGGGCGCTTCCACGCCGGAAACGGTGGGTGACTATATTGCCGGGTCGAACCATATCCTGCCCACGGGCGGGACCGCCAGGTTTTCCTCCCCGTTGGGCGTTTATGATTTTATCAAGAGAATCAGCGTGGTTTCTTTCGCCCCGGAGGACCTCGCAACATTCGGTCCCCTGGCGGCGGGCTTCGCCCGTTTGGAGGGGCTGGATGGTCATGCCAGGGCGGTTGCCCTCCGACTGGAGAGAAAAAAATCTTGACAAAAAATATTTAACAGGTAGAACGCACAGGGGAAATTCCCAGCAGACTGCACCTGGGCGGGCGTAATTCAGCGGTAGAATGTCAGCTTCCCAAGCTGGACGTCGTGGGTTCGAGTCCCATCGCCCGCTCCATATAAAATTAAATACTTATTATGAGGCAATTGCAAAACTCCTGCGGACGCGACGGAGCGCGTCCCTCCAGTCTCCAAAACATGCCGTTTTCCTCGGCTTTTGGAGAGCCACGCTCCGTCGTGGCAGTCTTTATAGTTAGTTTTGCTATTTGCTCTTATAATCAGTATTGACGGTCTCGTAAGAAGTGCCAATCACCGTCACCCCGGCCAATCCCGGATTGGGGTCCGGGACAGGAGCCGGGGTCCAGAACATCTTTAAATCGCTGGATTCCAGCTTCCGCACCTCATTTCTGTGGTCAAAAATCAATTGACACGCAGAACCATTCTTCATATGCTTCCACCGGCGAGAAACAATGTTTTATCAACAATTTTATCCGTGGCAACCGCCAAGCCCCAATCCGAGCGGATAAGGCCATAGCGGATGATGGACAAAACCCCGCCCGAACGGTGGCTGACTTTTAGGCGTGAAATGAAACACACATCGGAGTACCTGGCTCACAAAGGGTCATGAAAATATGTCAGGCGAGACGCCTGACCTATTGATAATGATTCATACCCCCGAATAATAGGACAGGCGTCTCGCCTGTCTTTGGGCAGGCAAGATGCCCGCCCTGTTTTCAGGTGAAAAATGTGACATGAGCGGAATGTTTGCTAACTTTCACGGATAAACAAAAACCAGAAAAGGAGGGAAAACGGATGAAGCTATTAAAATTATGGTTGGTGTTTGCTGTTGTTCTATTTTCCGGCGTGGCCTTTGCGGGACAGACCTTTGACAATGTCAAGGCAAAAGGGTTTGTCCAGGTCGGGGTGAACGGTGAACTGTTCGGCTTTGGAAAGGCCGATGAAAAAGGCGTCTGGCGCGGCCTCGATGTCGATACGGGACGTGCCATTGCCGCGGCGGTGTTTGGCGATGCCAACAAGATCAAGTTTATTCCGCTGACGGCAGTCCAGCGTTTTACGGCGCTTCAATCAGGAGAGATCGACGTACTCTGCCGCAATGCCACACAGACCCTCGGGCGTGACACGGAGCTTGGCCTTGATTTTGTCCAGGTCAACTACTATGATGGCCAGGGGTTTCTGGTTCCCGTAAAACTGAAAATCAAAAGCGCCAGAGAATTGGATGGCGCGACGGTCTGTGTTCTGCCCGGCACGACAACAGAACTCAATGTTGCCGATTATTTCAGAGCGAACAAGATGAGGATGAAACCGGTCGTCATTGAGAGCAACGCCGAGCTGGCCAAGGCCTTTTTCGCCGGGAGATGCGATGTCTTGACGTCCGATGCGTCGCAGCTTGCGGGAACCCGCGCCGTGGCGCCGAAACCGGAAGACTATGTGATTCTTCCCGATATCATTTCCAAAGAGCCTCTTGCCCCGGCAGTGCGCCATGGAGACAACCAGTGGAAAGACATCGTGAACTATGCTGTTCTTGCCATGATCGAAGCGGAAGATCTTGGAATTTCTTCGAAGAATGTTGACGAGATGCTCAAGAGTACCACTCCGGCAGTGCAGCGCTTTCTGGGCGTCACTCCCGGCAATGGAAAGGCCCTCGGACTGCATGAAAAATGGGCCTACAACATCATCAAGCAGGTGGGAAATTATGCGGAAATTTTCGAGCGCAGCGTAGGGAAAAACACCCCCCTGAAGCTGGAGCGCGGCCTGAATGACCTGTGGAGAAACGGCGGTCTCATGTATTCCCCGCCCTTCAGATGACAGGAACTTGATGTCATTTTTGCTGTAATAACTGGTAGCAAAGGGCAACGGCGCCCGATGCTGCCAGTTATTCTTATACCGTGAGCGCTTTCGATGGATATTATCGTCGTTCCATAGGAAACAGCGGAGAAACATGCGAACAGGCAACCATTCAGACGTAATCGGGACTCCAGGACAAAAGGCCGCTTTTTTGAACGACCCGAAAATACGGGCGATCCTCTACCAGATCGTCATGCTCGGCCTGGTCGGCCTGCTCGGGTATTATCTGTTCAGTAATACCGTGGAAAATCTTCGGAGGCAGTCAATTGCCACGGGATTTGGATTTCTCGAGAAGGAGGCCTCCTTCGAAATTGGCGAATCCCTTATTTACTATTCTGCCGCAGACACCTATTTAAAGGCGCTCCTGGTCGGCGTATTGAATACCATCAAGGTCGCATTTGTCGGTATTGTCCTGACGGTTATTCTAGGCACCTTTCTCGGAATTGCCAGACTATCAAAAAACTGGCTGGTTTCAAAGCTTGCAGCGGTCTATATCGAGGTTATGCAGGACATACCTATTTTGCTCCAGCTTTTTTTCTGGTATTCCTTTTTTTATGATATCCTGCCGCCACCGCGGGAAGCGATCGAACCGGTAACCGGCGTTTTTATGAGCAACCGCGGGCTGGTCTTTGCGGTGCCGGAATGGCATGATGCCTACCAGTACATGGCGATCGCCTTTATTATCGCCTGCATTGCTGTTTATTTCATGCGCCGATGGGCAAAAAAACGCCAGGAGGAGACGGGACAAATTTTACCCGTCTTCACGCTATCGATCGGGATCATCATCGGTTTACCCCTGGCGACATGGCTGCTTGCCGGGGCGCCTCTGGCGATGAGCATCCCGGAACTGGTCGGGTTTAATTTCCGGGGCGGGTTGAATATGAGCCCGGAATTCGGAGCGCTTTTACTCGGACTTGTGCTGTATACCGCGGCTTTTGTGGCAGAGATTGTGCGAGCGGGCATTCAGGCCATCGGCAAGGGACAAACGGAAGCCGCCATGGCGATAGGTCTGAGACCGGGCCAAATCCTCAATCTCGTCATCCTGCCCCAGGCCTTGCGGGTAATTATTCCGCCCCTTACCAGCCAGATGTTGAACCTCACGAAAAACAGCTCTCTTGCCGTTGCCATCGGATTTCCGGACTTCGTGTCCGTTGCCAGCACGACGATCAATCAGACGGGACAGGCCATCGAAGGGATTTCTCTCATCATGATTGTCTATCTGTGCTTCAGCCTGCTCACGTCGCTTTTCATGAACTGGTATAATAAGAAGATGGCGCTGGTGGAAAGATGACGGCTTCGCAAAAAGTCCGGATGCTGCGTTGTGCTGCATCCCTCCCCCGCCTTCGCGGGGGCAGGCTTGCGGCGTTTTCCGGGGACACGTTCCGATCCCTTTGGGCTTCCGGAACAAGCCCCCTCCCCCGACGCCTCATTCCTCGGGATTTGCGCGCCTTGCCTGCGGCCTTTTTACAAAGCCGTCCAGAAACAGGCATTTTTATGACTTTTTACGCGGTCGTCAAAGATAGAGAATGCCATGGTTGAATCGCCCAAAAATAGTATGTCGAAGGGATTAAAGGCGCCGATAATCCGAATCGGGGTATGGCAATGGATGAAATCGAACCTCTTTAACGGTGTTTTTAATTCCATCCTGACCGTTGTGATCTTCTTCTTCCTCTATAAGATTATCCCGCCCTTTGTGCAGTGGGCATTTATCGACAGCCTCTGGTTATCCACCGCCGAAGAATGCCGGGCCGGTCAAGGCGCCTGCTGGTCCATCATCCCGGCGAACATCCGTTTCATCCTCTTTGGCTTCTACCCGCACGAGTTGCATTGGCGGCCCTCTTTGGCGATCATCATGCTCGTAAGCCTCCTTTTATACAGCAAAAACAGGGACCATTGGCGTAAGTCTCTGGGCTACCTCTGGATTGCCGGCCTGGTTGCCATGGGTATTCTCATGAAGGGAGGCATCTTCGGATTAATGGCCGTGGAGAGCGACCAGTGGGGCGGTTTGCCGCTAACCCTTATGCTCTCCGTATTCGGGATGGTTGCCGCCTATCCGCTCGGAATATTCCTGGCCCTGGGGCGAAGGTCCAAGATGCCGGCGATAAAAACGATCTGCATCCTTTACATCGAGCTGATACGCGGGGTGCCGCTTATCAGCCTGTTGTTCATGTCTGCGGTCCTCTTTCCCCTGTTCCTGCCGGAAGGACTCACGCTGAACAAGATCCTCCGCGCCCAGGTGGCGATAATCCTTTTCACCGCGGCCTATATTGCCGAAGTGGTGAGGGGAGGGCTGCAGGCCATTACCCGGGGTCAGTATGAGGCCGCGGAATCACTGGGGTTGAATTATGTGCAGAAGATGCGGCTGATCATTTTACCGCAGGCGCTGAAAATCGTTATCCCGCCGACCGTGGGAATACTGATTTCCGCCTTCAAGGATACCTCCCTGGTGGTGATCATTGCCCTCTATGATATCCTGAAAACGACCAAGTCCGCGCTTGCCAATCCGTCGTGGATGGGATTCAGCTCCGAGGCGTATATCTTCGTCGCCCTGATCTATTTTGTCTGTTGTTATACCATGTCGAATTACAGCCGCCGACTCGAAAAAGAGCTGCATTCCTAAACGGCGGCCTGTTTATGCAAAGAGGATAATGATATCTTATGAACGATGAAGCGACGAGAAACAGCATAAAGCGATCCGCGGAAGACAAAATCATTGAAATAACCTCTCTGCACAAGTGGTTCGGCGATTTGCACGTCTTGAACGATATCAACCTGACCGTTTACAAGGGTGAACGCATCGTTATTTGCGGCCCTTCGGGATCGGGAAAATCAACGCTTATCCGCTGTATCAACAGGCTCGAGGAGCACCAGAAGGGCAACATTTTCGTTGACGGGATCGAGCTCACCAACAACCTCAAGAATATAGAGAAAATCCGTGAAGAAGTGGGCATGGTATTTCAGCATTTCAACCTTTTTCCCCACCTGACCATTATTGAAAACCTGGCGCTTGGTCCCATCTGGGTGAGAAAAAAGCCCAAAAAAGAGGCGGAAGAAATTGCCATGTATTATCTGGAAAAGGTGCATATTGCGGACCAGGCACACAAGTATCCGGGACAGCTTTCCGGCGGTCAACAGCAGAGGGTCGCTATTGCCCGAAGCCTGTGCATGAAACCGAAGGTGATGCTATTTGATGAGCCGACGTCCGCGCTTGATCCCGAGATGGTGAAAGAAGTGCTGGATGTCATGATCAACCTGGCCGAAGAAGGCATGACCATGATCGTGGTCTCCCATGAAATGGGATTCGCGAAAAGCGTCGCCCACCGGGTCATGTTCATGGACTTTGGTCAGTTCGTGGAAGAAAACACCCCGCATGAATTTTTTCAGAACCCGAAGCACGACCGGACAAAACTCTTTTTAAGCCAGATATTGCATTAAGCGCGCTCCTCTTTTTTCCCGCAGGCGTTTTTCCGTTGCTGTTCTCAGGGCATTGCCCCCGGCGGGAAATGTTCCCCATATCTCCCGAACCATGGCGATCACGGATTCAGTGCTGTTTTTCATCCTTTTATTGAAGTCGGGAGTTCCGGGAGGGGAGTTCCGGGGACAGTATACCGGATTATTGGTATTGGTATTTTTCGGTCCTGGTTATTGGGGTGGTAGCGCGGGGTAACTGGCCTTCTAAATATGGGGAACAACATACAGAATCGTCAGTCAGGAAAGTCGAGTTACGTATACTGTCCCTGGAATTCCTGGAATTAGGAAAGTCGAGTTACGTATACTGTCCCTGGAATTACTCTCCCTGGAATTACT
>JAXMLI010000062.1:0-9382 GCA_034368785.1 Smithellaceae bacterium
AATTTTATGGGTAGAGCGGTTTTTCCTCTCTTCAGCAAAGGGGGGCAAGTTAGGGAAAAGTATAATAGGGGATGAGATTTTGAAGGCCGCATTAGGAGCATGGCGGCCTTGGATATCCCTTTTTTCCTATAGGATATTCCCGAAGAAATTGAGGAGGTCGAAGGGGAGGATGCCCAGATATAAGATTACCGCGAGGAAAAGGTAACAGAGGGCCTTTTGCGTTACGGAAAGGTGAAGCGGTTCCGGCGACGCGGCCTCGCGGGAATAGCTCATCCGGACGAGATTGAGGTAATAGAAGATCGAAATGACCGTGTTCACGGCGGCGATGATGACGATGGCGAGATGTCCCGCCTCAAAGGCGCTGATGAGGAGAAAAAACTTCCCCGTAAAACCGCCCGTCGGCGGTATCCCCGCCAGGGCAAAGGCCGCCGTGGCGAGGGTCAGGGCCAGAAGCGGAGAGCGGCGGGCAAGCCCCGCGAGGTGATCCACGTTCAGGTTCTCCCCCTTGCGCGAGAGGACCAGGATCACATAGAAGGCCCCCAGGTTCATGAAGAGATATACCAGGGAATAGAAAATTACCGCCGCATAGCCGTCCTTGCTGAGGGCGACGAGACCGATCATGAGATAGCCCGCGTGGGCGATGCCCGAATAGGCCAGGAGGCGTTTCAGATCCTTCTGCAGCAGCGCGACCAGGTTGCCCATCGTCATGGAACAGGCGGCGAGGACCATCAGGACATTGGTAAAATCGGCCGCGGCCCCGTGGGCGAGTTGAACGATCCGGATCAAGAGCGCCGCCGCCGCGAGCTTGGGGATGGTGGCGATAAAGGTAGCGGTGGTGTTTGACGATCCCTCATAGATGTCCGGCGTCCAGAAGTGAAGGGGGAAAAGGGACAGCTTGAAAAAGAAGCCCGCCAGGACGAGCAGGAGGGCAAAGACCGCCATGGGCTGGTGGATTACCGAGGGAAGTTTGAGGGCAATTTCGCTCAGGTAGGTGGAATGGGCAAGACCGTAGAGGTAGCCCATCCCGTAGAGCATGATCCCTGTGGACATGGCGCCGAAGAAGAGGTACTTCATGGCCGCTTCCATCTGGCCCCTGGTCTGCGCCTGCCGCAGGGGTACCACGACATAAAGGCTGAAGGAAGAAATCTCGAGCGCAATAACGAGGGAAATCAGTTCGACGGCACTGACCAGCATCATGAGCCCCAGGGTGGAGAAGCCAAGGAACATGAAGTATTCGGCCTCGTACTCACGCGGGGCATCGCCCCTGTTGCCCCCCGCCGATAACACCAGGAATAACCCGAGCAGGATCAATATCTTAAAGACCTGAGAGAAGAGATCAACCCGATAGGCCGCGCCCAGGATCTCGCCCTCCATCCCCAGAGTCAGGGCGGTCAGGATGAGCCCGATTGCCGCCCCCAACCTGGCAAAATTAGCGCGCTCCTTCTTCTCCTTCCCGATGGAGAAGATCAGAAGGAACACACAATAGGCAAGAATATATAATTCTGGAAGGATGATCATATTAAATCCTTAGGGAATAAACTGTTCCATCCGGGCCTGATAGAAGCTCAAGGTCTTCTCCATGGCAGCGACAAAGGGGGCCGGGAAAAGGCCGACCCAGAAAACAAATAGCGCCAAGGGCAGCAGGTACGCGATCTCCCGGAAATTCATATCCGCCAGGTTCGTCCTGTTGTCTGTCCTGCCCCAGGCAATCTGCTTGAGCAATCTCAGCATATAGGCCGCCGCCAGCAAGGCGCCCACAATCGTGATAAAGCCGATCAGCTTGCCCGCCGCGAACGCGCTGATGAGAATATAGAGTTCGCTGATGAAGTTATTGGTTCCGGGAAAGGCAAAGGAGGAGATGGCGAAAAGGCCGAAGAAGCCCATATAGATGGGCATGATCTTTCCCAGACCCGCGTTGTCGTGAATTTCCCGGCTGTGGGTCCGTTCATAGACAATCCCGACGCAGCAGAACAGGGCGCCGGTGGTGATGCCATGATTGAGGATCTGGAGCATGGCCCCCCGAAACCCGAACATGGTAAAGGTAAAGATGCCCAGGGTGACAAAACCCATATGGGCCACGCTGGAGTAGGCGATAAGTTTCTTCATGTCCGTCTGGCTCAGGCACACAAACCCCCCGTAAACGATGGCGATGAGCGACAGGGCGATCACATAGGGCGCGAAAAATACGCTCGCCTCGGGGGTGATCGGAAGACTGAACCGCAGGAACCCGTAGGCCCCCATTTTGAGCAGAATGCTGGCCAGAAAGACACTGCCGGCGGTGGGCGCTTCGGTATGGGCTGCCGGCAGCCAGGTGTGAAAGGGAAACATGGGAACCTTGATGGCAAAGGCAATGCCGAAGGCCAGAAATACCCACAACTGAAAAGTGAAGGAATAATCCCGGAACATGGCCTCCGCGATATTGAAGGTGCCGTTGTGGAGATAGATGGCGATCAGGGCCACCAGCAGGAACACACTGCCGAAGAGGGTGTAGATGAAGAACTTGATCGAGGCATAGTCCTTCCTGGGACCTCCCCAGATCGCGATGAGGAGGTACATGGGGATCAGCATGGCCTCCCAGAAGAGGTAGAAGAGCACGAAATCGAGCGCGCAGAAGACCCCTACCATGGCCGTTTCCATGAGGAGAATGCAGATCATGAATTCCTTCACCCTGGTTTCAATGGCCTTCCAGGAAGTAAGAACACACAGGGGCGCGATAAGGGCGGTCAGAGGGATCAGGAAAACGGTTATGCCGTCGATGCCAAGGAGATAATTTATCTCATACTTGGGAATCCAGGGGATCAGTTCCCCAAACTGGAAAAGGTGGGTGCCCTGATCAAAATAGTAATAAACCGCCAGGGAAAACACGAAGGTGGCGAGGCTCACGATGAGCGCGGTAAACTTTATCAGCCACTCGCTCTTCATAAAGAGAATCGCCAGGACTCCCAGGACGGGCAGAAATATCGTCGTGGAGAGGATCGGGAACCCGAGGGGATTCATTATGAGGTACTGTTCCATGGGCAAAGGGTCCTTTATTTTCCGGGCTTACTTAAGCCTTCGTTCCTACATCACCATAAAGAAGAGCAACAAAAAGAAGAAGAGGACGGATAGACCGACATAGGTCTGGATCTGGCCGGTTTGGAGCCTTCTCACCCCGGCACTGACCTTCAAAACGACATCCGCCGAACCGTCAACGACGCCGTCAATGGCCTGCTGGTCGAATCTCGCGGCGAGGGCCGCCTTCACAAAGAGCAGCTTAAGGCCGATGGACTTCCAGACATTTCCCCACCAATTATCCGCCGGCGCGATCACGCCTTCGTCAAACCGGACGAAATATTTTGCGCCCTGGCGATAAAAATAATCCACATCCAGATTGATCTTCTCTTCCGGCTTGAGCTTCTTGACCAGCAGCCAGAAGACCAGCCCGGTAAAGGTCAGAAGCTGGAAGGTCTCGGAGAGATGATGCATGTTAAAGGGTCGGTATTCCACCGGGAAGGGGAGCAGGATATAGAGCGCATCGGGATAGACGCCGATAATGAAAGAAAGCGCGGAGGTCAACCCCATCGCCCAGAGCATATTTACGGGCGGCTCTTTAGGCGCCCTTTTGGCGACAAATTCAGACTCCTCGCCGAAGAAGGCAAAATAGGTCACCTTGAGCCCCACCGAAAGGAACGTGCCGATGGCCGCCAGGCTCATGAGGGCCATGAGATAGAGCCGGCCCTCCTCGTGGGCCGCGGCCACGATCATGGACTTGCTCACAAAGCCGCTGAACAGGGGAAATCCCGAGATGGAGACGGCCCCGACCACATAGAAAATCATCGTGAGGGGCATGTAGCGCCATAATCCCCCCAATTTTGAGAGCTTTGCCGTCCCCATCACATAGAGGATGGCCCCGCCGCCCATGAAGAGCAGGGCCTTATAGAGGATATGGGCAAAGGCGTGGGCGGCGGCCCCGTTTACCGCAAGGCTTGTGCCGATGCCGATGCCGGCCACCATGTAGCCCACCTGGCTGATGATGTGATAGGCCAGCACCCGGCGGATATCGTTTTCGATCACGGCGTAGATCACGCCGAAGATCGTCATGGCGGTGCCCATGATGGCGAGGATCTCAAAACCGGAGAAGCCCCGGGCCAGTACATACACGGCCGTTTTGGTGGTAAAGGCGCAGAGGAACACGGCCCCTTCCACGGTGGCCTCCGGGTAGGCGTCCGGCAGCCAGGAATGAAGGGGCAGGACCGCCGCGTTCAGGGCAAACCCGGCCAGAATAAGATACTCCGCTATTCCGGCATTCGCGGGGAGGAAGGCCACGAACTGAAGACTTCCACTGTCGAAGTAATGGAGCATGATCCCCGTAAAGAGACAGAGCCCGCCAAATATATGGACAAGAAGATAGCGGAATCCCGCGTCCGTGGCGGCCTGGCTTCGCCGGTACAAGATCAGAAACACCGAGGAGAAGGCCATGATCTCCCAGAACAGAAAAAGGGTCAGATAATCGCCGGCAAAAATGGCCCCCAGGGAACTGCCCACATAAAAATTGCCCGCGAGCTGATGTCCGTCTTCCTTCACATGGAGGCCATAGATAGCCCCGAGGACGGCCATGATCGTAAAGACCCAGGCAAATACCAGGCTCAGTTTGTCCACCCGGCCAAAGGTAAGCTCCAGGTTCAGAAACTGCAACTGTCCGTAGACCCCCTCCTGCATGTTCGCGACCAACAATACCGAGACGATCGGGATCAGAAGGAGCAACCCCTGCCTCGCCTTCCCCTTCAGAAAAGGGAGAAAAAGGGAACCGATAAAGTAAACCAGCGCTGGATGCACCCAACTATCCATGACGACCTCGTAATAAATCGCAAAAGTCTCGAATTTGGGACGGCTTCGTAAAAAGGCCGCAGGCAAGGCGCGCAAATCCCGAGGAATGAGGCGTACTTAATGGTACGCCGCAGTGACGAGGGATGCAGCGCAACGCAGCATCCGGACTTTTTACGGAGCCGTCATCCATAATAATCCTCATCCTTGCCCAGCAGCAGATGGGCAAGGCCCTTGGCGACCTTGATCAACACAAAACAGCCCGCCACACCGAAAATGGTCCAGAAGAGATATATCTTGTCGATGAGGAAGTGCGCCTCGGCCCGGGACTGGATCACATCAAAGATGAGGATGAAGATGATCCAGGCCATAAAGACCTTTTTCACGGCCCCGGGGTTTTTCCTTACCAGGTCGATAGACTCGATTATTTTCATGAGAAGAGGCTCCTCACAATCCCGACAAAGAAGTCGGGGAAGATTCCAAGAATGACGGAGATCAGGGCGGCAATCACGAGGGGAACCACCATCGTGAGGGGCGCCTCCTTGATCTTCTTTCTATCCCAGGCGGTGTTCTTCCCCTGGAAAAAGGCCTTAACCACAATGGGCACAAAGTAGGCCGCGTTGAGGATGGTGCTGGTCATCAGCACCAGAAGGATACCGATTTTGTTGATCTCGAGCGCGCCATTGACCAGAAACCACTTGGTCACGAATCCCGCCACGGGAGGCACCCCGATCATGCTCAAAGAGGCAATCGCAAAGGCCGCCATGGTAAAGGGCATGGTATAACCGATTCCCTCCAGATCGCTGATCTTCTTTTTATGCGCCGCCACATAAATCGCCCCGGCGCAGAAAAACAGGGTGATCTTGCTGAACCCGTGGTTGACGATATGGAGGATGCCGCCCACGATGCCGGCGGGATCGAGCAGGGCCACGCCCAGAATCACGTAGGAGAGCTGACTCACCGTCGAATAGGCGAGTCTGGCCTTGAGATCCTCCTTGGTGATCGCGATGATCGAAGCGGTCAGGATCGTGAAGGAGGCCAGGTAGGCGGTAATGATTCCCAGACTCAACTCATCGAGAACATCGATGCCGAAGATGGAGAGCATGACCCGGGCAATACAGAAGACGCCGGCCTTCACCACCGCGACCGCATGGAGCAGCGCGCTTACGGGCGTCGGCGCGACCATTGCCGCGGGCAGCCAGTTGTGAAAGGGCATGATCGCCGCCTTGGCAAATCCCGCGATAAAGAGAAAATAGGTGACGGTGATCCAGAGACCATCCGCGCCGCCCGAAAAGACCCCCGTGGTAATATCGTCGGCAAAATTGAGGGTGCCCGTCATCACATACGTGAGGACCATCGCGGGCAGGAGAAAGCCCTTCGAGGTGCCCATGAGATAGACCATATACTTCTTGCCGCCCTCATAACCCTCTTCGTCCTGATGATGGGCCACCAGGGGATAGGTAAAGAGGGTGATTACCTCGTAAAAAAGGTAGAGGGAAAAAAGACCGCCTGCAAAGGACACCCCCTGGGCGCCCAGGATCGCGATCGCAAAGCACGCGTAATAGCGGGTCTGGGCGTGTTCCTTGAGCGATCTCATGTAGCCGATGTTGTAGAAGGTGGCAAAGATCCAGAGAAACGACGAGACGATGCCGAAGATAAGGGAGAGGCCGTCCACCCGGAAATTGATGGATATTCCCGGGGCGATCTCGGAGAGGGAATAGACAATCCGGTTGCCTGCCAGAATGTCCGGCACCATGGCGGCCACGGAGAGAAAGGTCAGGACTGCCCCGATCACGGACCAGAACTCGCGGATGTTGGGCCTTTTCCCCGAGATCATGATCAGAATGATCGTCACAAAGACAATGAATACGGGTAGAAGCGGCTGTGGGCTCTCGATAACCATGTACTAGTCTTTTAGCTCCTTAAGTTCCGCAAGTTCCGCCCCCTCTATATGCCCATACCGGCGGAAGATCAGAATTATTATGCCCAGGGCGACCGCTGCTTCCGCCGCGGCCAACCCCATAATGAAAAGGGTAAATACAAATCCGTACGCGTTATCCCCGACCAGGAGACTGTTGATCGCCACAAGGTTCAGACCGGCGCCGTTCATGATCAGTTCCAGGGAGACGAGCATCCCGACCAGGGTCCGCCGATAGATCACCCCCAGTATTCCCGCGCCCAGCAGAAACACCGCGACAAAGAGGTAAATATTGAGGTTCGTGTATAAAAGGCTTCCCGTCATTTTTGCCCCTTGGATAACAACGCCAGCATAATCGCCCCGATGATGCTGACAACAATCAGGAGGGAAATCAACTCGAAGGGCAGGATCAGCTTATCAAAGAATACCCTCCCAATCTCGGCGGTGGTGATCTCCGACCGCTGGCCGGAGACAGTAAAGGCCGCCCGGAGGAAAAAATAGATGATAAACGTGGAAACCACAGAGACCCCGAGGGCGCCGGCAAACTTGCCCCGCGTGGTCCATTCCCGGGGTCTTTTGGATATTGGCCCGGCGAGCATGATCGCAAAGGCAATCAGGATGGTAACGGCTCCCACATAGATCAGGATCTGCATCATCGCGATGAAAGGGGCGTTCAGATAGATGTAGAGCCCGGCGATGCCGAACATGGTGGCAACCAACCCCAGCATGGCATGAATAATGGACCGGGCCAGGACCGCCAGAAGCGCGCCGCCTGCGGTAAAGCAGATGATGGCGATGAAAACCAGTTCAGCGAAATTCATCCTTTGGCCTTCCTTTTCTCAAATTCCCGGACAAGGTCGTAATGGAAATCCTCCCGGGAAAAACCCGCGGGGTTGTAGTCCATCGAAAAATCCAGCGCCTCCACGGGGCAGGTCTCTACACAGAGACCGCATTGGCTGCAGGTGGTAAAATCAAGGATATACTCCGTGGCCGTCTTCTTCTTCTCCCCTTCCCTCTTTTCTCCGAGCACATTCTTTATGGAGCCTGAAGGACAGTTCTTCTCGCAGATCCCGCAGGCAAAACACCTGTTTTTATCCGGGTTTTCCGGGTCGGCCAAGAGCTTGGTATGGCCCCGGAAGCGGCTCGCGATGACCAGGGTCTCCCGGGGATACTGGCAGGTCACCACGGGCTGGAACAGGGTTCCCAGGGTAACCCCGAGGCCCTTCAAGAGCGAGATCGCGTCTTTTATGAATTGCACCGGATTTGTCATAACTTCAAGAGCCCGCCTGTCACAAGGATATTTAAAAAGGCCACGGGGATCATGATCTTCCAGGCAAAGTTGAGGAGCTGGTCGTATCTGACCCGGGGGAAGGTCCATCTGAACCAGATGATGACAAAGACCAGGAGATAGGTCTTGGCCAGGAACCAAAGCCAACCGGGCAGAAAAGGCCCCTGATAACCGCCCAGGAAAAAGCTCGTCGCAATGGCGCAAACAATGAAAATATTGGTGTACTCGGCCAGGAAAAAGAGGGCAAATCTCATCCCCGTGTACTCCGTGTGGAATCCGGCCACCAGTTCACTTTCCGCCTCGGGCAGATCAAAGGGGGTGCGGTTGGTCTCCGCCACCGCGGCGACAAAGAAGAGGAGAAAGGCCACCGGCTGGAGCGCCACATACCAGAGACCCTGCTGGGCCTCAACGATGTCCCGGAGGGAAAAGGAATTGGCCATCATGATAATGGGCAGGAGCGAGAGGAGCAGCGGGATCTCGTAGGCGATATTCTGGGAGACGCTCCGGATCGCGCCGATCAGGGCGTATTTGTTGTTCGAACCCCAGCCGGCCAGGAGGATCGAAAGGACCGAAAGGGAGGAAAAGGCGAGGATCAGGAGGATCCCCACGTTGATATCCTTCACCTGTAAATGCCGGTCGAAGGGGATGACCACAAATGACACGAGGACCGGAATAAAAATCAAAACCGGGGCCAGGAAATAAAGGGGCCTGTCCACGTCGCGCGGCGTCAGCAGCTCTTTGCCGAGGAGCTTCACCGCGTCGGCAATCGCCTGGATCAACCCGAAGGGACCCACCTCTTTGGGACCGATGCGCCGCTGCATATGGCCCGCGACCTTTCGTTCCATCCAGGTGAGCATCAGGGCGTTCACCACCACAAAGGCCAGCACCCCGATAAGGCCCAAAATGGTCCTGAGGACTTCCTCACCGATTATCTCTGTTATTCCGGCTAAATCCATTCTATCGTACCTTCAACGGTGACGAATTTGTAAAAAGTAGCAACAGCCTTAAGTCCAGGACGGCTTCGTAAAAAGGCCGCAGGCAAGGCGCGCAAATCCCGAGGAATGAGGCGTCGGGGACATGTTCCGGAAGCCCAAAGGGATCGGAACGTGTCCCCGGAACACGCCGCAGTGACGAGGGATGCAGCGCAACGCAGCATCCGGCCTTTTTACGAAGTCGTCACCGGTCTATCTCGGGAATGACCAGATCAAGGCTCCCCAAAATGGCCACCGCATCGGCCAGCAGGGTCCCCCGGGCCAGCTCCGGAAAGATCATCAGATTCACGAAGGAAGGCACCCGCCAGTGCATCCGGTAGGGCCTTTCCGTCTCATCGCTGACCAGGTAAACGCCGAGTTCGCCCCGGGGCGTCTCCACCG
>JAXMLI010000063.1:0-3168 GCA_034368785.1 Smithellaceae bacterium
CCAAGCGGTCGGAGCAAATAGTTTCAGTTGATTGACGACATCAACTACTCAGGTACACGAATGTCCGGTTGGTTCGGACCATTTACAACCGATGGAAACGATTTCGCGAATATGGGAAAACAATGGAAATAGACAAGGATAAATGTGTCGGATGCGGCAATTGCCATACGGTCTGCACGATGGGGATCATCTATCTGGGCGAGGACGGGAAATCGGAAGTCAGCCAGGATGAATGCGTTGAGTGCAACACCTGTTACCGGGTCCTGAGAAATGAGGGATACCGGCCCTGGTTCGTCCGGGCCCTCCGGAAGGTTCTTTCCGCCTGCCGGCTGGGGTACCTGGCGGAGGTTGATGTCTGCCCGACGGGCGCTCTGACCCCCAAGGAGCTCGCCTGGCCGAGGATTTTACGCGCGCTGTTCAGCGACCCCAGCACGGTGCATCCCGGCTCCGGGGTATCGGGACGGGGAACGGATGAGATGAAAAGCAACGATGTCACCGGCAGGCTTCGCAATGGCGAGGTTGGCTTTGTCGTGGAAATGGGCCGCCCGGGGACGGGCGCGTTCTTCCGGGACATCGAAAAGGTGGCCATGTCCCTCGCCCGCCTGAACCCCCATTTCGAAGGCGAAAATCCCGTGACTCAGCTTATGGTGGATTCGAAAACAGGCCGGATGAAGGAAGAAATTCTGAACGAAAAGGTGCTATCGGCGATCATTGAGATCAAAACGAACATTGAGATGATTCCGGAGGTCCTCAAGTCCCTGGAGATGATTCAGAAGGAGATGGATACGGTGATCACTATCGGCGTCGCCTCCCGGTGCCTGCCCGACGGGTCGATCCCACACGAGGATTGGGTGAGAAAGGCGGGTTACCGACTTTCTCCCAACGGAAAGACTAATATCGGCCTGGGCCGCCCACTATTTCAACAGGATTGAGTCATGACCAACACACTACACCGCCAGGGAAAACCGGAATCATTGACCAACGACTTTGTAATCTTCGCCCACACGGCCAAGGGCATCAACCGGGAGGGCTCGAGTAAAAAATTACAGGAGTTCATGCGGATCTGCCTCCGGCACCGGCCGGTAAACATTGGGGACGGGACCCAGGGGAACATCCATCAGCCTGACATCGACATTGAGGAAATGATTGCCGGGCAGAAGGATGGCGCCGGCGCCTCGGCGGTCTTTACCGATCTGGATACCCTTCAGCAGGTGGTGAAAGATTTGATAAAAGCCGATCTGGGATTGTCCATCAATATCAGCGGCCTCCTGGATCAGGTTCAGGCCTGCTGCCGCGGCGCCGGCCTGGAGAGACACAGTGCCGAGCATTCCCTGGGTTTCTGGGGCGCCAGGGACCGCCTGCCGGAGCGGGAGGTCCTTGAACTCAATACCCTCTGCGGGCACGGGATGGTCTCTTTCAACCTGATCCGTAAGATGATCGAATATGTAAAGCTCCGGCGGCTGACCCCGGGGCAGGCGGCGACAATCATGGCCCGCTGCTGTGAATGCGGGGTATTCAATCCGGTCCGGGCCGAATCCCTGCTCGATAAATTCCAAAATGGCGAAAGGTCGGCGGGATGACGACTACCCTCTACTGGTGATAAAAAATCCCCGGAGGAAATATATTTTTCGTTTTAATCGCGGGCTCGAGCCTGGACAATACGGACTGGCGGATGTTTTCGCCGATATCCGCACCTGTGGGATACTGCTTGACATCTTCGCCGACGCAGAAGAATTCGCGGAGGTAATGGATCTGACCAAGGTGATTGTGGCGGACAGTCCCTATGAGATATTCGTCAACAACGACGACGGTTCCATTAATATCGGCCTCACGCACCTGCGTCAGACTTCGGACGAGTTTCTGTATCTCGATATTATTCACGAACTCTGCCATGTAAAACAACACCGTCAGGGACGGAATCTTTATGATAGAAGCAAGGCCTATGTGGATAGAGAGACCGAAATCGAGGCATACGAACTGACCGTACGGGAAGCCCGCCGTATCGGCCTGGACGACAATGCCATCTCCGGTTATCTTCGCGTGAGCTGGATAACCGCGGAAGAGCACCAGCGACTCAGCCGCCGACTGCAAGTTGTCCTGTCCCCTTTGCTTCCTTGACAATTCAGTACTAATAACTTAGCGTACGTCCCTAATCTTCTCCCTGTTGGAGGTTTAAAAATGATCGGTGCGCTCATTGTTACTCACGGTAATCTGGGAAGTGAAATGCTGAAGGCAGCTGAGATGATCAAGGGAGAGGTGAAAAGCTGCATCCCCTTGTCCATCGATCAAACCAAGAGCGTGGAGGAGATCAACAAGGACGTAATGTCGGCCATTAAAAAGCTGGATCGTGGTCAGGGTGTGCTGATCCTTACGGACCTTTTTGGCGGGACCCCTTCAAATATTTCCCTGTCCTACCTCAAAGAGGGCAGGGTGGATGTCATCACCGGCGTTAATTTGCCGATGCTCCTGAAATTCTTCGATCTCAGAGAAAAAATGACCATCAAGGAACTTGCGATATCCATAGCGGATTACGGCAGGAAGAATATCTATCTCGCGAGCGAGATACTAACCAAGAAGGTAAGCGGATAGGCCGTTGCAGCCCCTTTACAATATAGTTTTAGTCAGAGTGGATAACCGGCTTGTCCATGGACAATTGCTTGAGGCCTGGGTCCCCCACCTCGATGCCGATTGTATCATTATCGTGGATGATGAGGTTACGGGCGATGTTTTCCGGGAAACGGTGATCAGGATGGCCGTCCCGCGAGAAGTGGAAGTGATTGTCAGCGGGGTTGACGAATTCGCCGGTTCCTTCCAGTTCACGAAGGGCGCCGGTAAGAATACCATCGTTCTCTTCTGCAATATCGCCGATGCGGTAAGGGCGTTCAATCTGGGGTTCAGATTCGATAAACTCAATGTGGGAAATGTTTTCACTGATCAATGCGCCCTCTGCTGTTCGCGTTCCGTATCGCTGGGGAGAGGCGATCTCGATCGCATCATCGGCCTCCTGAATGACAGTGGAGTGACCGTGGAGTTACGAGGGGTGCCCAGTGACAAATCTGCCGATTTCAGACAGATAATAAAAATGGATGCCCCCCTGCCGATGGTGATTTGAGCCGGCGGAGTCAGCATTGTCTGGCTTCTTGCTTCGTCCTTCAAATTCTCTATTTG
>JAXMLI010000064.1:0-7577 GCA_034368785.1 Smithellaceae bacterium
TCGACAATCAGAACCCTCATGGCCATCGCTCCTGTGACGCTAATCTCCGGCGGGCATGTTCCTTCAGAGGAATCACCAGCACTGCTCATGCTACAGCAAGGTTGGTGCCATTAATTTAGCCTTGGATTAAAAGAGGGGGCATGCCCTGAATATAGATGCGGAATCACGATGTTAGCAACATAGCGCCGGGCAGGGGAAAACGTTGGCAACGGCAAAGATGGTTGTGTGAAAACATGCGCAGGACAAGCTTGGCGACGCGCATACTCTGGTAATGATCGGGGATCTGCGGGCATGTCCGTTTTCCCGCATGGTGTCTGAAAAGAGGCAGGCATTGGAGGTTTAATTTTTGGTTCAATCTGCGTAACTATTCAGGTTGTTCCGGCTGTAGGCCTAATTAACAAAATAGGTCAGGCGTCCCGCCTGACCGGCCAGTTAAAGGGCGGAACCATGAATCATCGAATCATCGTAGGTCAGGCGGGACGACTGACCTATAATGTATGGTCTCGCCTGAGGCGTTCCGCAGTCCAAAAGCCTACAGTCTATCTACTATTTTATCCCGTGCTTTTCCAGCCGGTACAGAAGGGCGGACCTGGTAATACCCAGGATTCTTGCGGCCTGGACCTTGTTACCCTTCTTGATCCGCAGGGCTTCCTCGATATAACCCTTCTCGATCTCCTCCAGATTTAAGCCCGACGGGAAATGACCGGAACCGCCGAGGGCTCCCTTTTGTCGCTGATCGCCCGGGAGATGGGCCATGTGCCGGCCAAGAACGGTATCCCCTGTTTCCAGCAGGATGATCCTTTCGGCCGTATTTCTGATCTCCCGGATATTTCCCGGCCAGGGATAGGCGAGAAGTTGTTCTTCCGCCTCCGGGGAAATCTTTACAAACTGCTTATTGAATTGCCGATTGAACCTCAGGACGAAAAAACGGAAGAGGGGAAGAATGTCCTCCTTCCGATCCCGCAGGGGGGAAATGTCAAGCCTGATCACATTGAGCCGAAAATACAGGTCTTCCCGGAAATTGCCCTTTTCCACCTCGGTTTTGAGGTCCCTGTTGGTGGCGGCGATGATTCTTACCTCGGCGGTCTTCTTTTCCACCCCCCCCACCTTGAAATACTCCTTCTGCTCCAGAAACCGCAGCACCTTCACCTGGGCCTCCGGGGGCAGGTCGGCCACCTCATCGAGCAACAGGGTCCCGCCTTCAGCGGCCTCGACCTTCCCCGCCTTGCCCTTCTCCGAAGCGCCGGTAAAGGCGCCTCTTTCGTACCCGAAGAGTTCACTTTCAAAGAGGTCTTTCGGAATCGCGCCACAGTTGAGCGGGATGAAGGGAAAGGTGGAACGAGGGCTCTGAAAATGGATGTATTCCGCGAGAAGTTCTTTGCCCGTGCCCGTTTCCCCTTCGATCAATACGGTGGTGTCCGCGCCTTTGGCCACCCTTTCGGCCAGTTCCAGGGTCTCTTTCATGGCCCGGCTCACGGCAATGACGCCGCCGGAATGGAACTTCTCCCGGTACTGCGCCCGGAGCCATTCCACCTCTCGCCTCAAGCGGACCCGTTCCAATCCCTTCTGGACCAGGTGTTCCATCTGGTCCAGGTCGAAAGGCTTGACCAGAAAATCAAAGGCCCCCAATTTCATCGAATTTACCGCCAGTTCGATGGACCCCTGGGCCGTCATGATGATCACCGGCGTCTCCTGATCCCTTTCCCTGATCAGACGGAGCGCCTCGTCCCCGTTCATGCCGGGCAGCCAGTGATCCAAGAGGACAAGGTCAGGTTTACCCCGGTCATACAGCTCCAGTCCCTCCTCGCCGCTTTGAGCGGTAAGCACCTCGTAGCCGGCGGCGCCCAGGGCAATGCCGAGGGATGTTCTCAGGGTGGATTCATCGTCAATGACGAGGATGGTGAATTTCATTTCATATTCCTCCCGCCGGGAAGGTGATGGTAAATACCGAGCCCCTCCCCTCTTCGCTCGCAACCTCGATGCGGGCGCCGTGATTTTCGAGAAGTTTTAGGGTTATCGAAAGGCCCAGTCCCGTTCCCGTGGACTTGGTCGTGAAGAAGGGATCGAATATCTTCTTCAGTTGCGCAGCGGGGATCCCCATCCCGGTATCCTCGACCTCAATGCCAATAGCGCCGCCATCCGTCAGGAAGGTCCGCACGGCAAGCCTGCCCCCCCTGTCCATGGCGTGGATGGCATTGAGCATGATGTTGATGAGTACCTGCTCTATCTGATGTTCGTCAATCCTGATCCGCGGCAGCGCCTCGCCCCGCGCGAAGGAGACGACAATATTTCCCTTTTTCATCTGGGAATTCAGGACATCCAGACTTTTTTCCACCACCTGGTTGATGTCTTCCATCTTATAATTAGCCGACTTTGGCCTCGCGTAGTCCAGCATATCTTCCACAATCTTCTGAATCTTCCCGATCCCCTCCAGAGTGCTGTCCAGGAGCTGTTTTTCCATTTCCGAACGGTCTTTTCCCCGGGCCAGGACCTGTGCGTTGATCTTGATCCCCGCCAAGGGATTGCGTATCTCATGGGCCACACCGGCAATCAGCTCGCCCATGCAGGACAAGCGTTCCGCCAGCAGCATCTTTTCCTCTGTCCTCTTCTGTTCGGTAATATCCTTGCAGATCCGGGAGGCGCCGACAATCGCCTCCGCGGCATCCCTGAGGGGTGTAATAGTCATGCTGACCATAATCTCACGACCCTCCTTCGTCCGTCGCCGGGCTGTCGCGTTGGCGACCACTTCTCCCCGCCAGACCTGTTCCATCAATTCCTGAAGCTGTTTTTCCTCCCTGTATCCCGCTTCCTCATCCGCGGGCAGGAGAAAATCTGATACCCGTCTGCCCATCGCCTCCGCGCGGGGATATCCATAGATCGTCTCCGCCCCTTTATTCCAGTAGATCACCTTCCCTTCCCGATCCACAACGGAAATGGCATCGCCGGCGTTGCCGATGACGGATTCAAGAAAGTTCTTCGCTTCAATCAGCTCTTTCTGAAGCTTCACCTTCTGGGTCATCAGATTATAGCCTTCGATGACTCGGTTCACCACAAAGGGGATGGCCTTGGCACATTCGGAAGAACGGTTGATGTAATCAAAAACCCCCTCTTGCATGGCCTGGATGGACATCTGCGGATCGCCCGTGGCAGTAACAAAAATAGTGGGGACGTTTATTCCCAAGTCATGATACAACTTGAGCCACTTGAGGCCCTCGCCGTCAGAAAGGGCATGATCTAAAAGGAGGATGTCGAATCGGTCTTCTTTCAGCTTTTTGAGGCAGGCCTCCCCCGAGGAAACGGCCTCCACCTCGTAGTGATCGCCTGTTGCTTTCAAGGATGATTGAATCATCTCGACAAAGGCGCTGTCCTCTTCGGCCACCAGTATTCGCATGGGATGCTTCATATTCAGAACCTCATAAAGGAGATGTGAATTAAGAATACCTTATTTCAGCATTATTAACAAACCCCTTGCTCGTCCCTGAAAACACACAATTACTATCATTTCTATAGTATCTACTAATTTATTAATTTCATTGATGATTGTTCCATTCTTTTCTTGACATGACAGTTGCTGTCTGTCATAAATTGTCGACACAGGAATCTTATTCACGCTGATTACCCTCTGCACCCCGTCCGGTTGATTCGCTACCAGATCGAGCCCCGGCAGGATTGGGCTCTTGTTTGCGCAAACAGTTCATTCCCATAAAAGATGAGCCAATTGCAAAAGTCACAGCAAAGACGGCCACGACGGAGCGTGGCCCTCCAAAAGGCATGGAAAACGGCAATGTTTGGAGAGTGGAGGGACGCGCTCCGTCGCGTCCGCAGGAGTTTTGCAATTGGCTCAGATAATCACTTTTTCTAAGGAGGAACCATGAAGCTAAGACCATTTTCCTTGTGGGCCCTGGCAGGCTTGATGATTATAGCGCTCAGCCTTTTTGTCCAGTCCACCGAGGCGAAAAAGGCCAGCGGCTGCGTCAACTGCCACACCAGTGAAACGATCATGAAGTCCCTGGTAAAGCTGCCCGAGGTAACCCAGGCCGCCGGCGAGGGGTGAGCAGGCCCGCCTCCGCCCGTGTCGGCGGACACTTACTTCAAGGCCATGCTGGTGGACGGCAAATTGCTGGACAAGGACCCGCACTTCTCGCAGGGCTGCAGCTACTGTCACAAGGGAAACGAAGCGGCCAAGGACAAGGACGGGGCGCACAAGGGCCTGCGGGTACGGCCATCTGATGATCTCAATGTATGCGGGGCCTGCCATCCCAAGATTACCGCCACCTTCGGCAAATCCCTTCATTACACCACGGCCGGCCTCAAGCACGGCGTTTCACCGCGCTTTACCCCCGTCGAACGTGAAGTCTTCGAGAAAAAGGTTTTCGAGAAATCCTGCCGGAGCTGCCACGCCTCCTGCGGTGATTGTCATGTGAAGGGGCCCACGATTGGAGGAGTAAAGATCGGGCTGGTAAAAAATCACCAATTCATGAAACGGCCCGACGAATCGAAGACCTGTGCCGCCTGTCATGGCGGGCGGGTTTATCCCGAGTTTACCGGCGACTATGGCGAGGTCCTGCCCGATGTCCACCAGCAAAAGGGGATGACCTGCGTCGATTGTCATGGAAAGGACCAGTTGCACGGCGATGGAACCGCGCACAAATCCATGCGTGAGGTAAAGGAACGACCCGATTGCCGCAATTGTCACCAGATCGGCGAAGAGAAAAACGAACAGACCCGTCTGGCCCACAGGCAGCACAAAGATAAATTGAGCTGCCAAGCTTGTCACGCCTCGGCGGCCTATCGCAACTGCTACGATTGCCATGACAAAAAGAGCCAATCAAAACCGGGCTTCTTTCTGGGACTGTCGCCGAGAGACCATAAAACCATAACCACGTTGCGGTTAATACCTACCGTCCGGGACACCTTCAAAAAGGATGGGATCGCGATGGAAAATTTCGATGCGTTGCCTAATTATTGGGACACGCCCGTCCATAACATCCGGAAGCGCACCGATCGGACCAAGTCTTGTGAGATCTGTCACCGGGACGCGAAGGATTTCCTCTCCGAGAAGGACATGTTCCCGGGCGGGTCCAAGGCGAATAATCGTCTGATCTATAAACCCAAACCACTAAAATAAGAAGGAGGCAGAATGAAAAAGATTTTACTTGTTATGTGCGCTGTGATGTTTCTGGCCATGCCCCTAGGGGCGTCGGCACGGGACATCGCCCCCATCGTCTCGGCCGACTGGCTCGAGAAAAACCTGACCAACCCCAGGCTGGTGGTGGTGGATATCAGGACCCCCGCGGAATACAAGGAGGGGCACATCCCGGGGGCGATAAATGTTGCCTACGGCACCTGGGCCATCACGAAGAAAGAGCTGAACAACGAACTCCCCGATGATGCCGATCTGGAAGAGATCATCTCCTCGGCCGGCCTCAAGACCGACTCGCTGGTGGTCGTCTCCGGCAAGGTGGATACCGCTACCGACCAGGTGAATATGAACCGCGTTTTGAAGACCCTGAAATACGCCGGGTTGAACAACATCGCCGTGCTGGACGGGGCTTACAACCAGTGGGTAAAGGAAAAGAGGGCCACCACTCCGGAGATAACCCGGGCCAAGGCCTCGGGCTTCAAGGCGAACTGGAACAGAACCGTTTTCGCCAATAAAGACGAATTTGCCGCCAAGCTCGGCAAGGCCGTGATCATTGACGCCCGCGGCGCCGACGTGTTCTACGGCGTTGCCAAGATTCCGCTTGTGGCCAAATTCGGCCATGCCCCCTCAGCGGTTAATCTCCCTTCCGCCTGGATCTATACGCCGGAACTGCTACACCGGGGCAAGGATGAGCTTGCCGCGATTGCGGCGGGCGTGGTCGGCAAGGACCTCACCAGGGAAATCATCGTTTATTGCGACACCGGTCGGCTCAATTCGGGCTGGTTCTACATCCTGCGCGAGGTTTTAGGCTACGCCAATGTCAAGTCCTACGACGGATCGATGCAGGAATGGACCAAGGACCCCGCCGCGCCGATGGTACGGTATAGCTGGCATTAAAATTACTTGTGATTACAAGAGGCCCGTGGGGTTAACACCGCCCTGCGGGCCTTTTTTATTTAATGCGGGATGACTATTGCCTTGACGATTCCGCCCTGCTGTGATTTTAATGCCGGAAATATCGGGAAGGATAGCTTACATACATGGAGGATTACATATGGGTGGATACAAAGGAAGATCTTCAGCGCGCCCTTGCGACGATCAGCAGCGCCGACAGTATTTCCCTCGACACGGAATATGATTCATTCCGTTATTTCCGGGACAAGCTCTGTCTTATCCAGATCAGGGCCAAGGATTCAACCTTTCTCCTGGACCCCCTCGGTGATCTCGATCTCTCGTTTCTGGGGCCGGTCTTTGCCAACCCGGAGGTAAAAGTCATCGCCCACGCGGGGGATAATGACATACGACTGCTCAAGCGGGATTACGATTTTACCTTTGCGAACATCTTCGACACCCACCGGGCGGCGCTCATCCTGGGGTATGAACAACTCTCGCTGTCCCGGCTGGTCGGCCATTTCCTCGGAGTGGAGCTCGATAAAAAGAAAAAGATGCAGCGTTCCCGCTGGGACATACGCCCACTCGAGGAAGAGCAGCTAAAATATGCCGCACTGGATGTGTTTTATCTGGAGGACCTTTACCGAAGGTTGACGGAACTGCTCGGCAAACAGGGGCTTGGCAGGGAGGCCGGCGAGGCCTTTAGACAGATCGTCCAGGTAACCTGGCAGGAAAGAACCCTTGATACCCGGGGACACCTGCGAATCAAAGGTTACCAGGAGCTGTCCGGCAGTGAACGGACGCGTTTGCGGAAATTATTTCAATGGCGATTTCAAAAGGCTCGTGAACGGAACAGGTCCTCTTTCATGATCCTCTCCGATGAGACCCTCCTGAAGCTATGCCGGATGGAGGAGGTCACCCTGAGCAGCATCACCTCCCAGGGTCTCTTGTCTCGTGATAAGACCAGGGAACTCGGGACGGAGATTATCCGCCTCCTGAGCGACCGGTCTGAAATGGATCTGACCGACGACAGCGATTTCTCACGACCAGGGGCTGCGCTTGCTACCTGACGATTCTACAGGTAGCTATGAAGCCCGGGGAGGTAGTTCACCCCAAGATAGGTAAACAACACCGCAGCGTACCCCACCAGCGCCATCACGGCCAGTCGTTTCCCCCGCCAGCCCCGGACGTAACGGGAATGGATCAAAATCGCATAGACAAACCAGGTTATCAGCGACCAGGTCTCCTTCGGATCCCAGCTCCAGTAGGAGCCCCAGGCACTGTACGCCCAGATGGAACCGGTCATAATCCCCAATGTGAGAAAGACAAATCCTAGGACGGCGCCCTGATAGTTCAATTCATCCGCTGTCTCCAGGGAGGGGAGGAAGCTGTAAAAACCGGACTTAACACGTGATTTTTTTTCGGCGGACCTTCTCAGGAGATAAATGATCCCCATGGCGCAGGAGACGGTAAAGGCCGCATAACCGATAAAACAGGTGATCACATGAACAGTCAGCCAGTTGCTCTGGAGGGCCGGAATCAA
>JAXMLI010000065.1:0-3767 GCA_034368785.1 Smithellaceae bacterium
GTCTCGACCGGTTCACCCAGGAGAAAACCCAAGGGGACCAGGTTCAGGTAGCGGTCCTCCCAGGTCAGATTATATTCATTAACCAGGTTATGGATGTCGCTCAACCGGTAGCCCAGGAGTGCCTTCTTCTCCTCGAGGGGAAGGGATTCGTTGAAAATCACATGGAGGAGCAGAATATGTTTTACCACGGCGCTTCCATTGAAGAGGGGCAGGATCAGCAGCGGCGCCCCGTCGAACTTTCCATGCCCCACCCATATCCGGCCGGTACTGACGATGGTTCTCTTGGTCCCCATGAGTTCCCTGGCTGTATCGGCCCGAGACCGCATTTCCAGGGAAATACCACCCCGCTTGCCGACCATAATGCGGGTCGCCTCCCGGGGATTTCCATCCTCGTCAAGATTCTCTATCTCATAGAGGGTGTAGCCGCGGATTGCCTCTATCGCGAGGTGGATCCGCTCCATGATCATCATGTTCTTGCTCGTTATCGAGCGGGAGGTAAATCCCAATTCCTTAAGCAGGTCAAAAACCGGTCCCCGGAGCGGCTCTTCCTTGCGGCTTGTTCCCACCGTAACCGTCTTGGCCTGATGGCGGATCGCGTCAATCGGCCGTGAGAGTTCATCTACCGCGTGTCCCAGGGTCAGGTCCAGATAGTCAACCGGAGAGGCCCCCCTCCGCTTGGCGCTGAATTCGCTCCAGAAATCTTCCAGGGGGAGTTTCCCCGCGGCGTACTTGAGCAAGAGTACGAGGTCCGTAATGGTCTTCACATGGGAAAAGGAAAATGCCCCCTTATTTCTCCATTCCTGGAAATGTTCGGTAAAGTCCCTGATCAGTCGTTTCAGGTTCCGGTCGGAGAGCCGCTCATAGAGGCTGAGATTTTCCTTATCCTGTTCCTCCATGGCCAGATTCAGCCTCCCCCGGAATTCCCTCAGGAAAAGGGCGTCCTCATCTATCGCGCAGGCGGCGTAGTAACCCCAGAGGTGACCCGCCAGGGTATTGAGAATGACCGAAAGGGGAAGAGGCGCCGCGGGGACATGGATGATACTGTCGGCGATTCCATTGAACCGCTCTTCGCCTTCTTCGGCAAATACCACCACGGCCGACTTGTGAGCCTTGAAAATGGCCACATCCTTCACCACATCGGCGGTAACGGATTCGGGGATCCCGGCGGCGCAGACGATCACGAGGGGTTCTGCCGACAGGTCGATATGTTTTTTATTTTCCACCACATCCGCAGAGATCGTCTTATAACAGAGTTCGCTCAGTTTTATCCTGATCTCCTCCGCGGCAGCCTTGTTGGGGCCGCTGCCCACCACGGCCCAGTGAGTCCTCTGCCTGACCAGATCCCGGGCGGACCGGCCGATCTCTTCCCGTCGGGCCAAAACCTGGCGCATGAGTTCCGGCGCCTCTTCCAACTGGCGCAGTTCACGAGCGATAAAATCCTCCGACCGGGATCCAAGCAGTTGGGCGATACGAAGGGCCAGGACGTGTCCCGCCACGATCTGGGAATAGAAGGCCTTGGTGGAGGCCACAGACATCTCGATGTCCCGGCCATCGCTGGTATAAAAAACGCCCTGGGACTTGCCCGTGATATCCGATTGCCGCCGGTTCACAATAGCCAGAACAATGGCCCCCCGCTCACGGGCCATTGCCACGGCCCGGTTGGTATCCGTCGTGGTGCCAGACTGGGTGATGGGTATCAGCAGGGTGTCCTGCAGATCATGTTGGAGGGAAAATCCGCTCAGTTCCGAGGCAACCTTGGCTTCGATAAGGAGGGATGTCCCGACCAGGTACCGTTTGAAGCCATCGGCCACGGCACAACCGGCCACGGCCGCGGTACCGTGCCCGATCACCAGGATCTGTCTGATTTGACCCTTCAGCAAGGACTGCTCAAGCTCTGCCGGAATGACATCCCGCCCGAGGTTGAAGTTTACCTGTGTGTCTCTGCCCGCGGCTTCGGAAATCACGTATCTTCCCCGCAGGGTTTTTCTTACGGACTCGGCGGATTCACCGATTTCCTTCAGGAAGAAGTGGGGATAATGCCCCCGGTCGATGTCCCTGGTGGTTATCTCGGCCTTTTTGAGGTCCTTTTCAGTGAGCGCAAGGGGTGTGCCGTCATAGTAGCAGGCCTGAATCCCCCCCGGGCCGCCCTTCGACTCCTGATCAAGGATGAATATCTGGCCCTCCTGGCCATTTCCCTTAGAGCCGGCTGTATCTTCGCCGTCCATCCGGAGGAACTGACGGGTGCCCTCCACGAGGCCGTAAACCTCGGAGGCGAAGATATAGCGGTCCGGGGCGACACCGATATAGAGGGATTGACCGGAACCCTTCAGGGCCAAATATGCCCGGTGTGGTTCCAGGTTGCTGGTCATGGCAATCGCGTGGGAGCCTTCGAAATCGTTGAGCGCAAGCCGGAAGGCCTCCGGCAGATCAGCCCCGGCCAGAAGATATTTTTCCACGATAAGCGGCACAATCTTCGTGTCCGTAGTCAGCTCGGGTGAGACAAATACCTCTGTGGCCTCCAGCGAATCGCGCAGGGCCTGGTAATTGTCGATATCCCCGTTGAGCGCCACATTGATCGACCAGTTTCCCCGGCCGTAACGGGGGTAATGCCTGAGTGAACCAGCTTCCCCCTCCCCGCTGCCGGGAAGGGAAAAGTTGTTGACCGGGTGACAGTTGCTGTCCGTAATGGTTCCGACGGAGGCCCATCGGGTGTGGGCCATGACCGTTTCGCCCTCTGCGGGGAGAGAGGCGAATTCGTAGAGGACAGGGTCCCGGGAAATAAATCGCCTCAGCTCTCGCACATTCCGGCCCAGTTCTCCTACAATGGAAGATGTCTTGTAGGTAAAGGTAACATGAATGGCAGGGGTGCCGCTGCCGGGGCAAGGACCCAGGGTGATGGAATAATTGGCCAGCTCTCCCCCCCGGGATCTGGCCAGGTAATCATCCTGGCAACCCCTCTGCGCAAGTCTGTTCGTTACCTCCGCCGGCCCGGCCGGGTTAAGGAGAAATGAAACCTGCAATCCGGCCGAGTCCCTTCCCCGCACCTCGAGCCGGTCAATGGCGTTGAGGAGGAAATTGATCTGCTGGTATTTTCTGAAGGCCCCCCGGGAGAGTTCCGAGTCAAGATCCCCTCCGGAGAGCGCCGCGATTCGGTCAATATTGTCCAGGATGTCCTTTTCCAGCGCCCAGGCCGCGTCCTTGAGGATGATCAGTCTCCCGGTGATAATCTCCAGGAGCGCGGTGGAAAAATTTCCCGCTCGTCCCTCGAGCAGGCCTTCCTCCCGGACGATCAGTTCTTTCAGGCCGGCGGAGACTTTTTCCAGCTGTTTCTTTATTCGGGGCGAGAAGAAGAGGGTCTCCAACTCCCCGTTCCCCTTCAACCGGCCGATGAAGGTATCAAGCCTCTCGAGGGCCTCATCTCCCGCGAGATAATCCTCAGGCGGAAAGCGCCCTTCCGTCAGGGCCTTCAGATCTTTTGTGCTTATTTCTTCATAAAGCCTCTTGAGACCTTCCTGGATTCCCTCATCTGCCGGGGGAGGGGCCTTGCGGATCGCGAGAATTCCGGCCAGGCCGCACAAGAAGGTATGGGGAGAGAGAGGAAAGAGGATCAGCGCCGGGGCAGGGATCCGGGAGGGATCCACGCCAAAAAAAATCTTCCCCTGGCGGAAGATGCTGCAGGTTTTCTTTACCCATGTTCCAATGGTCATCTCTCTATCTCCCGGCCTGACCGCCCTGTTGACGACTTCGTAAAAAGCGACCCACGCCGC
>JAXMLI010000066.1:0-17774 GCA_034368785.1 Smithellaceae bacterium
CGTAATGTAAAGGTTTCATTATTTTTCAGCACTGTCCGGGTAGCTTTTTACAGGATCCATAAAGTCTCTTTATGGAGCCAATTGCAAAACTCACGATAAAGACGGCCACGACGGAGCGTGGCCCTCCAAAAGGCGTGGAAAACGGCATGTTTTGGAGACTGGAGGGACGCGCTCCGTCGCGTCCGCAGGAGTTTTGCAATTGCCTCTATGGTATGGGTTTTGTTCCTCCCCCTTCAAGGGGGAGGTTAGGAGGGCGATGGGGTTAAGGGGCGCTGCCCCGTTTGAGACCCCATCTCCACCCCGCCCCTCCCCTTGTAGGGGAGGGAGAAGGCCCGGCAAAGACGGCCATTGTGCCTCGATAGGATACCCACATTTTTGCCCCGCACCCTAACCGGAAATGTGCTGTACCTGAGTACTTGCAATTCAGGGTAAGTCACACCGCGGGACAAGAGCGGGAATGGCTGTCAGGCTGCTTCGACCTTCACGGCGCAGACTTTCAATTCGGGTATTTTTGAAACAGGGTCCAGGGCCGGGTTCGTCAGAAGATTTACCGCCGCCTCGTGGAAATGAAAGTTCATAAAAACTGTACCCAGGGGGGGACGGTCCGTTACCTGCGCCTTTACCCGCACCTTGCCGCGCCGGGAGCTGACGTCCACCATCATGCCGCTGTCAATGCCGAGTTCCCGCGCGTCAGCGGGGTTGATTTCGATGAGGCTTTCGGGACAGCGCTCGTTGATTCCCCTGCCGATGCGCGTCATACTGCCCGTATGATAATGATAGATCACACGTCCGGTGGTAAGGATCAGCGGGTATTCCTTATCCGGTATTTCCGCCGGCGCCGTGTATTCAATCGCGTGAAAAAGCCCCTTGCCACGGACGAACTTATCCTTGTGGAGCATTCTTGTCCCGGGGTGGTCCTGGGTCGGACAGGGCCAGGCAATATCCTCTTTTTCTATTCGTTCATAGGTGATCCCGGCGTAGCTTGGGGCGAGGCTGCTTATCTCCGCCATGATTTCACGGGGATTGCGGTAATTCATCGGGTATCCAAGGCGAGTGGAGAGACTGGAAACAATTTCCCAGTCCGCCCTGGCTTCGCCCGGCGCGGGAATGGCCTTGCGGACCTGCTGAACAAGTCTCTCCGAGTTGGTGAAGGTGCCGTCCTTTTCGGCAAAACAGGCGGCAGGGAGAACCACATCGGCGACGCGGGCCGTTTCGGTCATGAAAATATCCTGGACGACGAGGAAATCGAGGTTTTCGAAGGCCGCTTTCACATGAGACAGATCGGGATCGGAGAGCAGGGGGTTTTCCCCGATAATGTACATCCCCTTTACCCGGCCGGCCTCCGCGGCGTGTGTCATCTCCACGACAGTCAGGCCGGGCTTGTCCGAGAGAGTTACCCCCCAGGCCCGCGAAAATTTCTCCCGTGACTCGTTATTCGATACCTGCTGGTACGCGGGAAGCACATTGGGCAGCGCCCCCATATCGCAGGCCCCCTGTACGTTATTTTGACCGCGGAGCGGATTGATCCCGCCCCCTTCCACGCCGATATTGCCGCAGACCATCGCGAGATTTGCCAGGGCCAGAACGGTATCAGTACCGTTTGTATGCTGGGTGATGCCCATGGTATAGAGGATGGACGCGGGCCTGGCCTTGCCGTACATGAGGGCGGCCTTAACTATGTCCGGAGCCGGTATCCCCGTGATCTCGGACACATGCCGGGGTGTATATTTTTCCACGGCCTTTTCCAGCTTTGCGAAGCCCTCGGTCCTTTCCAGGATATAATCGGCGGCATGGAGGTTCTCTTTGAGAATAACGTGGATCAGACCGTTGATCCACGCGATATCGGTGCCTGGCCTCTGGCTGAGCCAGACATGCGCGTAGTCAACAAGATCGATCCGTCGGGGATCCGCTACGATCAGGTTCGCGCCTTTTCTGAAAACCGCCTCCTTGATGTAGTTCGCGAAGATCGGGTGATTTTCCGTGGTGTTGCTTCCCGTCACAAGGATGGTTTCTGATTTGAGAACATCCGCGATGGGATTGGTCATCGCGCCGCTGCCCAAGGCGATGGCAAGACCTGCCACCGTGGAGGAGTGTCAAAGCCGGGCACAATGGTCAATGTTATTTGTCCCGATCGCCGCCCTCATGAACTTCTGCATCAGATAATTATCTTCGTTGGTGCAGCGGGCGGAGGCGAGACCGGCAATGGCGTCCGGCCCGTGAGTGGCTTTAATGGCGCCGAACTTTTCCGCGATAAGGCCCAACGCCTGATCCCAGGTGGCCTCATGGAACTGCCCGTCTTTCTTGATAAGCGGTTTTGTGAGGCGCTCTTCGCTACCGATAAATTCGTATCCGAAACGTCCCTTCACACAAAGGCTTCCCCTGTTTGTCCCCTCGTCATCCCGGGTGGTGATCCCGATAATGCGGTTATCAAGGACATTGAGTTCCAGCCGGCAGCCGCAACCGCAGTAGGTGCAGGTGGTCTTGACCCTCTTTGTCATCCAGGGTCGCCCTTTAAATCTGCTGAGGTTTTCCGTCAAGGCGCCGGTGGGGCAAAGGCTCAGACACTCACCGCAGGATTCGCATTTGTCCATGTTGACCGGGGAAACCTGGGATTCGTAACCGGCACCCGTAATGTCGATGGCCCCCAGCGCCTTGATGTCCCGGCAGGCGGCAACACAGCGGAGACACATGATGCACCGGTGCGGCCAGAAACGGATCAGGGGGGTCGCGTAGACGGGAAGACGTTCTATTTTCTGAAGCTGATATTGCGCGGTTTCAATCCCATATTCATAGACCAGATCCTGAAGGGCGCATTCCCCTCCCTTGTCACAGACTGGGCAATCCAGGGGATGGTTAACGAGTATTAATTGCAGGTTCTCCTTCCGTATCTTCTGAAGCCTCTCGGAGGTTGTAACTACGGTGATGCCATCGGTAACAGGGGTTGTGCATGCCGTCATCGGACTGGCGTAACCTTCCACCTCGACGACGCACATCCGGCATGAACCTATCGGATTCAATCTTTTATGGTAGCAGAGGACCGGAATCCTTATCCCTGCGGAATTTGCCGCCGCAAGGATCGTCGTACCTTCGGCCACTGACACCTCGGTTCCATCTATGGTTAGGGTAACCATTAACACACCTCTATTTACTGATCATTCATACCTAAAAGGGGGCAAAACCCGCGTAAGCAATCAAGTTAACGACGGTCCGGGGAAAAATCCCCAGATAGATCGTCACCGTGACGGCGATAATAATAACGGCAAACGGGCCGGCGGAAGAAATCACCCGGTCCTCCTGCAGCGGGTCCTTGAAATACATGAACATGACTATCCTGAGGTAATAGTAAGCGGCAAGGACGCTGTTCAGTACGCCGATCACGGCAAGCCAGTAATATTCCGCCCTGATGGCCATTCCGAAAAGGTAAAGCTTGCCCATGAACCCGGCCATGGGCGGTATTCCCGTCAGGGAGAGAAGAAAAACGGTCATGGCCAGGGCTAAAAAGGGGTTGCGTTTGGCGAGGCCGGAAAAATCCTCGCAGGTGAGGGGCGAACCATTCTTCTTTTCCAGGACCATAAGCAGCGTGAAGGCACCGATGTTCATGAAGGCATACACCAGGAGATAGAAAAGCATGGCCTCGAGGGCCTGGATATTGCCGACGGTAAAGGCGATCAGCAGATATCCCGCGTGGGCGATGCTCGAGTAGGCAAGCATCCTTTTAACGCCGTCCTGGACCAGTGCGGTGATATTGCCCACGATCATGGTCAGTATGGCCAAAAGCCAGAACAGCTCCTGCCAGTACGGCAATGCGGACTGCATATCGAAGGGAATGAAGATCATCCTGGCGAGAACGGCAAAGGCCGCCGCCTTGACTCCCGTGGCCATGTAAGCCGTAACGGGGGTAGGCGCCCCTTCATAGACGTCGGGGGTCCACATATGAAAAGGCACGAGGGCGGTCTTGAAGCCCAGCCCCACCGTGAGGAAGGCCAGGCCTGCCATGAAGGTGGGGGTGAGAAAGAAATCGCCTGAGCCCAGATAATCCCTTAATTCATAGAGATCAAGTACGCCGGTGGCGGCATACAGCAAGGCCATGCCGTACAGGAGAAAGGCAGTGGCAAAGGCCCCGATAAGAAAATATTTAAAGGATGACTCCACGGAGAGGTGATTCTCTCTGAGGAGGCCGCAAAGGACATAGATCGAGATGGACATGAGTTCCAGGCCGATGAAAATCGTAATAAAGCTGCTGGAGGAGACCATGACCATCATGCCCAGTACGCCAAAGAGGAGCAGCGCGTAATATTCTCCCATGACGATGGCATGTCTTTCCAGATAGCGCTGTGACCCAAGGCAGATCAGGATGGAAATGACGAGGAATAGGGCCTTGAAAAAGGTGCCATAATTATCCACGAGATACAGGTTATTGAAGATGCCAGCGGTATGCCCCCAACCGGCGGCGGTGAAATAGAGGGCAGCGATGGAGCCTGCCAGCGCCAGAAATCTCGAATGTACGCGCACATCCCGTTCCCCTGAGAAGGCCTCCATCAGGAGAATCAAAAGGGCGCATCCCATAACAATCATCTCGGGGATAATCCATTCGAAAGCAAATTCGGGAATCATAACCATCATTAATCTAATCCTCTTTTGAAGGCTGCAGGATTTTCGGCTGTAGGCTGAAGTAACGCAACATTCCCCCTATTTGCCAATGACCATGTTTACCGGCAAGCGGCTTGGAGACATGGAGGCAACCTGGCCTTTAGCACTTACGAAATTGAGGTACTGAGCGACAGTGACCTCCATCTTGCGGAAGAACATCTTCGGGTATATTCCCATCAGGAAGATCAATAAGACAACCGTGGAAAGGATCAGAACCTCCCGTTTGGTCAGGTCCTTCAAACGGCTATTCACCTCGTGAACAATCTGACCGAACATGACCCGCTGGTAGAGCCAGAGCATATAGACTGCTCCCAGAACCACGCCGGTCGCGGCCAGCGCGCCGTACAGCCGGTTGAATTTGAAGGCGCCCAGTAGGATAAGAAACTCACCGATGAAACCATTTGTTCCGGGAAGACCGATCGAAGCCAGGGTAATGATCATCAGGAAAACCGCCATCACGGGCATTACCTTGGACAGGCCGCCGAAGTCGGCAATCATTCTTGTATGGCGTCGTTCATAGATCATCCCTACCACAAGGAACAGGCCGCCCGTAACGATCCCGTGATTGAGCATCTGGTAGATGCTCCCCTCTACACCCTGGGTGTTGAAGGCGAAGAGGCCCAGCATGACGAAGCCCAGGTGGCTTACGGACGAATAGGCGATGAGTCGTTTCATGTCAGTCTGCATGATACACATAATCGCGCCGTAAATGATCCCGATCAGCGCGGAGGCGGAAATGATCCAGCCGAAGGCCAGGGCCGCCTCGGGGAAGAGGGGAATGGCAAAACGGAGGAAACCATAGGTGCCCATTTTCAGGAGAACCCCGGCCAGGATGACACTCCCGGCGGTTGGCGCCTCTGTGTGGGCGTCAGGCAACCAGGTGTGAAAAGGGAACATGGGTACCTTGATGACAAAGGCCAGGGCGAAGGCGCCAAAGAGCCAGTACTGAAGAGAGAGCGGCGGGACGTACCGGTAGAGATCGTAGAGGTTGGCGCTAAGTACGCCGTACTGGGCGGCATAGGAATTCATGAGCGCAAGGATCGCCAGGAGCATCAGGACGCTGCCGAACATGGTGAAGAGGAAGAACTTGATGGCCGCGTAGATCCGCCTGGGTCCGCCCCAGACGCCGATCAACAGGTACATGGGAATGAGCATCAGTTCCCAGAAGATGTAAAAGAGGACCAGGTCCAGCGAGGCCAGGGTACCCACCATCGCGGTCTCCAGGACGAGAAAGGCGACGAAATATTCCTTCACCCGGTCCTTGATATCATTCCAGGAGGCCAGGACGCAAATGGCCGTGAGCAGGGTGGTGAGGAGAATGAGGAGCAGGCTTATCCCGTCGATCCCCACCAGGTAGGAAATGCCCCATTCCGGGAACCATGGCGCCTGTTCGACAAACTGCATGTCACCGGAATCATTCCTGAAGAGAAACCATAGAGGTAATGAGACAGCAAACTCCAGGAGTGAAATAACCAGGGCGACGACCCTGATCAGGCCCGGATTCTCGCGGGGAAGAAAAAGCAGGATAATCGCCCCCGTCAGGGGGAGGGCGATAAGTATGGTGAGATAAGGGAATGATTGATCCATTATAGTCCCGACTCCTTAGGTTCAGAGGCACATAGGCACAAATTATAAATCTTATATATTTCAGTTACTAAAGTCATCGATGTTAGCCAGACCTGCAAATCTCTACAGGTTTTCATCTGAAAACAGGGTGGGAATCTTGCCTGCCCACGGACAGGCGAGACGCCTGTCATATTATGGGGGGGTGTATCATTTTCCATTGGTCAGGCGTCTCGCCTGACTAATTTTCCTGCCCCTTTGTGAGCCGCACATGTATGGCTCATTTTTCTTTGTGCCTCTGTGCCTATCAGTACAGTGGCCTGAGCGTCATGTATGCCAGCAGCACAATGGCGCCGGCGATAATGCCGAAGGCGTATCCCTGAACGTATCCGGCCTGTACGCGCCTGACTAATCCTCCCAGTGCGTTCATGGTGGAACCTGTGCCGTTAACAAACCTTTCGATGACGCCCTCGTCGACGAAGCGGGCGCAGAACCTTCCTAAACGCAGAACGCCCTGGACAAATATCCGGTCATAAATTTCATCTACAAAATATTTGTTCTCGATCAAACGGTGAAGGCCTGAATATCTGGCGGCAATGTCGCTGGAAAGCCCGGGCCTCCTCAGGTAAAGGTGATAGGCGAGAAAAATTCCCGCCGCCGCCAAAAGGACCGACAGGGCCATAAGGGCGATTTCCAGGGCGGTTTCATGAGGAGAGGCTGTCGTTGCCGCCCAGGCCTGGCTGATAAAACTGATGTCCCAGCCGCTCGCGGCAAGCTGTTTTTGAGGCGCCAAAAGCGGCGAGAGAAACTTTTCGAAACGGTTTTCCCCGCCCAGCACGTGAGGGATGCCTACGTATCCGCCGACCAGGGAGAGGAATCCCAGGATCATCAGCGGGATGGTCATGAGCCTCGGCGATTCATGGATATGATGCTTAACCTCTTCGGATGCCCGGCATTGCCCGTGGAAGGTGGTGAATAACAGGCGAAACATATAGAAGGCGGTCATGGCGGCGGTAATCGCGGCGAGCAGCCAGATAATGGTGTGTCCCTGGGGGGCGCTGAAGGCCTTCCAGAGGATTTCATCCTTGCTGAAGAAGCCGGAAAGACCGGGGATGCCGGCAATAGCCAGACAGGCGATCAGAAAGGTGACATAGGTTATGGGCAGCTTTTTCCTGAGGCCTCCCATGTTCTGAATATCCTGTTCGCCGCTCATGGCGTGGATCACGCTGCCGGCGCCGAGAAAGAGGAGGCCCTTGAAAAAGGCGTGGGTCATGAGGTGAAAGATTCCCGCGGCATAGGCGCCCACGCCGACAGCGACAAACATGAACCCCAACTGACTGATGGTGGAGTAGGCCAGAACCTTCTTGATATCATTCTGGGCGATGCCGATCGACGCGGCAAAAAAGGCCGTGAGGACACCGACCAGCGCGATGACGAACATGGTATCGGGCGCGAGGCTGTAGAGGAAGTTGAGACGGACAATCATGTAAACCCCGGCGGTCACCATCGTGGCCGCATGGATCAGAGAACTTACGGGCGTTGGACCTTCCATCGCGTCAGGAAGCCAGGTGTAAAGGGGGATCTGGGCTGATTTGCCTACCGCTCCGACAAAGAAGAGGAGGGTAATCCAGGTTACAACGGCTGGATCGAGGAGCGTCGCATGGGGCGCGATCTCGGAAAACTTCAGGGTCCAGACGCCCAGGTCGCCTAAGCTCACAAAGAGGAGAAAAATGCCCAGGAGAAAACCGAAATCACCGATCCGGTTTACGATGAATGCCTTCTTGCCCGCGTTCGCGGCGGAATCCTTTTCGTACCAGAAGCCGATCAGGAGGTAGGAGCAGAGTCCCACCCCTTCCCAGCCCACAAACATCACGAGCAGGTTGTTACCGGTAACCAGAAGGAGCATCATGAAAACGAAAAGATTGAGATAGGTAAAGTAGCGGACAAATCCGGGATCATGATGCATATAACCCGCGGAGTAGACATGGATGAGGAAGCCTACACCGGTAACAATCAAACACATGACAAGCGAAAGGGCGTCGATCCGGAGGCCGAAGTAAACCTGTAAATCGCCGGAGACGATCCAGGGAAAGATATCGAGATCAAGGATTCGCTCAGCCGGGGGCAGGGCGAGAAACTCGAGGAATATCGAAGCGGAAACGGCAAAAGAGGCGAAGATGGAAAGGCAAGCCACCCAGGCCGCCAACTTGCGGGGCATCCATCTGCCTAATAGCCCGTTTATGAGAAAGCCCAGCAGGGGAAAAAGGATGATAAGCCAGATATGGGAAGACATGTTAAGGTCCCTAGCCTTTCAGAAGATTGATCTCGTCCACGTTAATCGTGTCCTTAAGGCGGAAAAGCATGATAAAAATCGCCAGGCCGACTGCCGCTTCCACGGCGGCCACCGTCATGATGAAGAAAACGAAAATGGCGCCGTCCAGGGAGTTATAGAGGTTCCCGGCGGTGATAAAGGTGATGTTCACGGCGTTTAGCATGAGTTCAATGCATAAAAAGACGATGATCGCGTTACGCCTCGTAATCGCGCCGATCGCGCCGATGGTGAAAAGGATTCCGCTTAAAAGAAAGTAAAGATGGGGCGGGATATCCTGTAACATTTTAACTCCTTCATTAAAAATCAGCGAACAATAATCAAAGACCAAACATCAGTCAGTTTTTCTCCTTGTTGCCTTCCCGCGGACCAGGACGACCGCGCCGATAATCCCCACCAGGAGCAGAATTGACGCGATTTCAAAGGGGAACAGGTACTTACCGTATAACAGTCCGCCCATCGCCCGCACATTACCCGCCGTCTCCATTACCTCCGGCGTGTATCTGCCTTCCTTGCCCGTCATGAAAAAGGTGAGCGAAATGACCGCAAGTTCGAGAAAAAGGATGAGGGTAAGATAGGCGCCGGCGTACTTCATTCTTGATTTCCGGCGTTCCTCCGCACCTTCCTTTTCGAGGCGGACCAGCATGATCACAAAAAGGATCAGCATCATGATGGCGCCGGCGTAGACTATTACCTGGGCCGCGGCGATAAACTGGGCCCCGAGCAGGAGATAGATCACGGCAATGGAGCAGAAGGTTACGACCAGCCACAGGGCGCTGTGAATCGGGTTTCTCCTCGTGACCATCATGATCGAGCTGCCGATGGTCAGCAGTGCCACGGTCATAAAGAGCAACCATTTAAGGGTTATCACATCCATTTTATCTTCCTTGCCGCTCTTGATTGCAAAAGTTAGCTGATCATCGCTTCATGAACAAGATTTATCCCCGGCGAGTAATTTCTCCTTGTTAAGGAGAAAATCGGCCCGCCGGTAGTTTACGTAATCATATTCCTTCCCCAGGATGATGGCGTTCACGGGACAGGCCTCCTGGCAGAATCCACAGAAGATGCAGCGCAGCACCTCAATTTCGTATTTACCGGGGTAACGGGTTCCATCTTCACTTTCCCTGATTTCGAGACTGATACAGTGAGAAGGGCAGGCGGCAACACAAAGGCCGCAGGCCACACAGAGGGTCTCTCCCTTATCGTCAGCGGCGAAATAATGGAGCCCGCGCCAGCGGTCGGAGACGGGCCGGCGCTCCTCGGGATAGCGGATTGTGATCGCCGGGGAAAAGAACCTCTTTAATGTCAGTTTCAAGCCTTTGAGCAACGGGACAATCATAAAATTATCCTAAAGCGACGATAAGTGAGGTAACGACCAGGTTGAGCAGGGCCAGCGGGAAGAGCACCTTCCACCCGAATTTCATGATGTGGTCATATCTGAGACGGGGGAAGGTGCCCCGGACCCAGATGAAAATAAATATTATTGCCATCACCTTCAGGAAGAACCAGAGGGGTCCGGGGAGAATGGGACCCAGCCAGCCGCCGAGGAAGAGGGTGGTCATTACCGAGGCCACGGCAACGATATGGAGATATTCACCGATCATGAAGAGCGCGAATTTCATGCTGCTGTATTCGATGTTGAAACCGCAGGCGAGTTCACTCTCGGATTCGGGCATATCAAAGGGGGTCCTGTTAACCTCCGCGAGAGAGGCGATCAGGAAAAGGACAAAGGCGAAAGGCTGATAGACGATAAACCACATCCCCTGCTGGGCGAGTACGATATCCGTAAGTCTGAGGGAACCGGAGAGGATGACCGTGCCGATCACCGTCAGCCCTAAGGCAACCTCATAGCTGATCATCTGCGCGGCGGCCCGGAGAGAGCCCAGGACGCCATATTTGTTTCCCGAAGACCAGCCGCCGAGGACAACGCCAAATTCCCCCACAATGCTCAGGGCAAAAATGAACAGGAGGCCTATTTCAATATCCGCAATGACAAGCCTTATCTCGCGGCCAAAGAGGTTGACCGTTTCACCGATGGGGATTACGGCGAACATGGAAAGGGCGGTAAAGAAGGTGATAAGCGGCGCCAGGACATAAATTGGCTTGTCCGCCTGATTGGGGATAATGTCCTCCTTGAAAAAGGACTTTATGCCATCGGCGATGGGTTGAAGAAGGCCGAAATACCCCACCCGGTTTGGACCCACCCTGACCTGGAGATAGCCAAGGAATTTTCGTTCAACTAAAGTCAGATATGCCACCAGGAGCATTACCACGGAAATCAGGACGATATTCTTGATCAGGGCTTCCAGAAGAAAATAGAAAGTCTCCATATGCTATCCCTGAACCTCCTTGGCGGCCATACTAGAGAGAATCTTGTTCATGTTTGCAAACGTCCCAATTTCGGTTAACCGTTCACAGGGGCCAGGGGTCGGAGATCAGGGGCTGGTGTTCTGCTCGATAGATCTTCGTAATCCATTCAACGTCCTGCCAACTTCCGATGTTTTGTAATCAATTGCTTTCTGCCAAACCTATAAATCTCGATAGCTTTCTTTCCCTGACCCCTGACCCCTGACTTTGGTTATGCCGACTACCGGCTCAGGGCAACGAGGCCCACCCGGTAGCAGCGCAGACAACGGGAGGCCTCGTAAATGGCCTCGTCGGTCCTGAAACCCGCCTCAACCTCATCAAAGGTAAATTTTCTGGACTCCGGCGGCAGCATCTTGAGGTGCTTGCGCGCAAGCCCGCCGATAATTCCGAGATTTTCCTTTTTGTCATAGATGTTCATACTGTTAAAGAGACTGTCAAAAGATTCCTTATTTTCTGGAGTTAGCTTCAGACCCATCAGGTAACGGTCGATCATTCTGGCGGCCTTTCGACCGTTGCCGCAGGCCCGTACCAGAACGTCGGGACCGGTGGCGCAGTCGCCCGCGGCAAAGATTCCCGGATGGGAGGTTTCAAAGGTCACCTCATTAACGTCAATGCTGTTCCATTTGGTAAGCCTTATCCCGTCATCCGGGGTTAGAAATGAAAGGTCAACGGCCTGTCCGATGGCCGGCACCAGAATGTCCGTCTCAATGATGAACTCCGAGCCCGGGACCGGCACGGGTCGCCTCCTGCCACTCTGATCCGGCTCTCCCAATTCCATGCGGATGCACTCAATCCCAGTGACCCGGTTGTCTTCGGCAAGAATACGGACCGGATTGCAGAGATAGTGGAAATTGACACCTTCTTCTTCGGCATCATGGATCTCGACCGGATCGGCGGGCATCTCCGCTCTGGACCTACGATAGACGAGGTTTACATCGGTCTTTCCCAGCCGGAAGGAAGCCCTTACGCCATCTATCGCGGTATTCCCGCCGCCAACCACCACGACCTTTTTGCCCTCGGGATAGGGGTCTCGACCGAGGTTGACGTCGAGCAGGTACTTTACGCCGGGGATGAACCCAAGGTAGCCCATATCCTCGCCCTCGGCGCCAAGGTTGGAACTGTTATGTGCGCCGACACCGATGAAGACGGCATCATAATCATGGGCGAGCTGAGCCAGGGTTACGTCCTTCCCTACGTTCACGCCATAGCGGATTTCCACCCCGGCCATGACGATCTGATCCACCTCCCGGCGTAAAATGTCACGGGGGAGGCGGTAATCCGGAATGCCCACGGCGGCCATTCCCCCCGGTTCTCCGAGCTTCTCGAAGATGACCGTCCTATAACCCATCAGGGCCAGGTAATAGGCGGCACTGAGACCTGCCGGTCCCGCTCCGATTACGGCAATCTTTTGATGCTTATCCGGGATAACGGGAGCGACCGGGTCAGACTTCTTAGCAACACCCCTGTCAGCGGCATAACGTTTGAGGTACTTGATCGAGATGGCCTCATCGATGTTCGCCCGGCGGCAATTCGATTCGCAAGGTCGCACACAGACCCGGCCAAGGGTGCCCGGCATACAGGTATCAGCCTTAATGGTGCAAAGGGAGTCCGTGAATTTGCCCTCGCTTATCTCTTCGGTGTAACGGGGGATGTCAAGGCTGCTGGGACATGAGGCGACACAGGGGGCGGTTACGGCAGATAGGTATTCCACCTTCGCGCCTGAGAGCGCGGGCTTCTCGCCCGCTTTCGCCCCTGCGGGCGGGACGCCCGCGCTCCCAGGGGGCAGGACAAAATATTCCAGGGTGTGCAGAATGGGCAAGGGTCCGGTTTGTCCGATCGAGCACTTGGAGCTGGCAATGATGCTTTGGGCCAGATCTATGATCTTTTCCCGGTCCCCTTTTTGGCCCTGGCCGGCGCGGACGCGCACGAGGATGTCGAGAAGCAGCCTGGTTCCGACCCGGCAGGGAAAGCACTTGCCGCAGGAGGTTTTTTGCAGAGCCTCAAGATAGGCCACGGCCATGCCGAAAGGGTCAATCCCTTCGTCGCGTATTACCACACCGTCCCAGCCCATGAAGGCCAGAATTTTTTTCCCGGGGGCAAATTCCGCAGGCAACTTGACGTTGTCCACCGGCAGACGATCCTGTTCGTCCTTTCCGCGGTTGTCGATGATCCGGCCCTGCCAGCTGCTGAAGATAATATCGTTCATATTTTATTTGCAGTGTAAATATAGGGTGCGTTAGCGAAGCGTAACGCACCAACCTGGACGGTGCGTTACGGCAAAAAACCGCCTAACGCACCCTACTTATTTCCCGAGAATTTCTTTTAAATCTACAATTTACCGCCTAGCGGTCTATCTCACCAAGTACAATGTCAATGCTGCCGATGGCCGCGACAACATCCGCCACCATCTGACCTTCGATCATTTCGGGCAAGGCGGCCAGATTGATGAAGGACGGGGGCCGGATGCGCATCCGGTAGGGTTTATTTGTGCCGTCGCTGATCAGGTAAAAACCCAGTTCCCCTTTAGGTGATTCGACGGAGGCGTAGGCTTCGCCGGGGGGCGGTGTGAACCCTTCGGAGGAAATCTTGAAATGTCTGATCAGGGCCGCAATATCCTGGCCGACGTCCTTTTTGTCCGGGGGACTGACCAGGGGGGAGTCGCACTTGATGGGACCCTCGGGCAATCCCTCGAGGGCCTGTTTGACGATCCGGAGCGATTGCCTCATTTCCTCGAGGCGCACGAGATAACGGTCATACACATCGCCTTTCGTGCCCAGGGGGATTTCGAAATCGAATTCATTGTACGAGGAATAGGGGAAGGCCTTTCTCACGTCGTAATTTACCCCGCTTGCCCTGAGCACCGGGCCGGTTACCCCGTAATTCACCGCCGAGGCGGCGGAGATGGGCGAGATGCCCTTTGTCCTCATGCACCAGATGATGTTTTTGGTGAGTAATGTTTCGTACTCCTCGATCCGGCCAGGACAGTCCTCAATAAAATCGCGGACCTTTTTGTAAAAGGCGGGAGGCATCTCGCTAGCGAGGCCGCCGACCCGGATGAAGCTCGGGGTCAGTCTCGCGCCGGAAACCTCTTCGATAATGTCCATGATCTTCTCCCTGTCCCGGAAGGCGTAGAAGAGAAGCGTCATGGCCCCCAGGTCGAGCGCATGGGTGGCAATCCAGAGGAGATGGGCGGCGATGCGCTGGAGTTCGGCAAAAAGGACCCGAAGATATTGGGCGCGCTTGGGAATATCCAGGTCCATGAGCCTTTCCACGGCCAGGCAGTAGGCCAGGTTGTTGGAAAGGGCGTTGGTATAATCCAGCCGGTCGGTCATGGTCAGGGACTGGTTGTACGTGAGGGATTCGGAAAGCTTCTCCACGCCCCGATGGAGATAGCCCAGATGAGGCGTCGCCTTTACGACCACCTCGCCATCGAGCTCCAGGACGAGTCGAAGCACACCGTGGGTGGCCGGGTGTTGCGGTCCCATATTGATCGTCATCAGGCGCGTATCTGTCATTTTGTCACCTGCTCTGCGGGATGGTCCTCTTCCAGTTTGACGATAAAGGGCCGGTCGAAGTCATAGCCTTCCGTGGGATAATCCTTCCGCAAGGGATGACCCGTAAAATCATCCTCAAGGAGGATGCGCCTCAGGTCCGGATGATCACTGAATACGAGACCGAACATGTCATAGGCTTCACGCTCGAGCCAGTTCGCCGCCTGCCAGATATCCGATACGGTAGCAGGCGTTTCCCCTTCCTTGAGAGTGAGACGCACACTGAGGCGACGGTTGTAGCGAAGGGAAGTCAGAAGATAAACCACCTCGAAACGGTGGGACTCTGTCAGCCCACGGTCCACTCCGAAGAGGTCCGTAAGCATGTCATAGCCGAGTTCAGGATTGTGGAACAGTTCCCCCAGAACTTCATGGGCAAGGTCATTGCGCAGGGTCAGCTGCTGCATCCCGGCAAGCGCAGAGGATTGGTCAATGTCGGGGTATTTCTCTATGATATAATGGCAGGGATCAAGCACTCTGCACCTCTTTCCCGGCGGACAGAGTCACCAGTTTTCGCTTGGACATGGGTTCATTTGCGATCAGTTCCTGGAGTTTTATCAGGCCGGCCAAGAGGGCCTCCGGGCGGGGGGGGCAACCGGGAACATAAACATCGACGGGTATTATCTGGTCCACCCCCTGGACCACGTTATAGGTTTGAAAAATGCCGCCCGTGGAGGCACAGGCGCCGTAGGCTATTACCCATTTGGGCTCGGGCATCTGTTCGTAGATTCTCCTGACCATCGGGGCCATCTTTTTGGTCACCGTGCCCGCGACGATCATGAGATCCGCCTGACGGGGCGACGGCCGGAAAACCTCCGCGCCGAAGCGGGCAATATCGTAGGAGGCGGAGCTGGCCACGATCATTTCGAGGGCGCAGCAGGCCAGACCGAAGGTTACCGGCCAGATCGAATTCTTCCTGGCCCAGTTGATCGCATCCTGGAGGTTGGTTGCGAGGACCTTTTCTTCTACTCCCATTCGAGAGCCCCTTTTTTCCAGATATAAACGTAACCGATGAGCAGAATGAAGATAAAAAACATCATAATGATGAAGCCATACAGCTTAAGACTGTCGGCCACCACGGCCCAGGGATAGAGGAACATGATCTCGATATCGAAGATCAGAAATAGCATGGCGACGAGAAAATACCGGATGTTGATTCTGCGACGGGCGGGGCCTTCGGGACGCATGCCGCATTCATAGGGATCTAGTTTGGATTTCTTGTTTATCCGATGACCAAGAAAATGGGAGGCGGTAATGATGAGGGCGCCGATGAACAGGGCCAGACCTACGGTTATCAAAATGCCAAGGTATTCCTGCACTTAACCCAACCTCGCGGAAATGGCGTTCTTTAACTGAGTCGATGAGGGAGCCTTGATACATTAAAACGGAAGTCACTGTCAAGGAAAATGAACCTAAAATATTACACCACGATCTTGTTGACAATCTCCCGGGCGTTCCGTATAAATCCCTTCAAATAACGAAGGTCTTGCCAAATATTTCCGCAATTACTCAGGTAGATAGGCTTAGGCTTTTAGACTGCAGGAACGCGCCAGGCGGGACCATTTATCATAGGTCAGGCGTCTCGCCTGACATTCGGCGATTGATGGTTCCAGCTATTTGCCTGACCGGCCAGGCGGGACGCCTGACCTATTTTGTTACTTGCAGATTAAACCACACCATTAAACAGACGTGCCAAGCGCCCTCTGTCAGAGAGAATCAAAAAAATACCCGCCTACTCGATGCAACAACGGGAGGAGCTGAATATGCAGCCAAAAGGATATTGGGGTCACTTTAAGACGGTGATAATCTTTTCCGCCGTTTTTTTGTTTTTTGTTTTTCTCGTCACGGTTTTTCTCAGCTATCGGGCCTCTATTTATGCCGCCGCCTCATCCTATGGCCTCTTTCTCCACCAGCAACACGAAAGCCTCGGGGAGCACCTTCATCGCTATGCCGATGATATCCTGTTTTTAAGGGACGTTCCTCCGATCCAGGGAATGATCAGGGCCAGGGATGCCGGGGGCTACGATCGACAAGAACAGACCCCTTACGCGGTGTGGAAAAGAAGGCTCGAACAGATCTATATAAGTTTGGGGAAGAGAAAGCCCGCCTATGCGCAACTGCGGTTTATTGATGAGCAGGGCAACGAACGGGTCCGGGTGAATTTTGAGGATGGCCGGCCGGCTATCGTCCCCGCGGAAGAACTGCAAAACAAGGCCGACCGGGATTATTTCCAGGAAGCAATGAAGCGTCCCCCGGGCCAGGTCTATGTTTCAAAGCTGGACCTCAATCAGGAAAGGGGAAAGGTAGAAGTTCCCTACCGGCCGATGCTGCGCTTTGCGACGCCCGTATTAAACGCCCGCGGCGAACCGCGAGGCATCCTGATCTCCAATGTAGCGGCCCGGCATTTGCTTGATTCCCCGGCTTTATTATCGCCCCAGGAAGGCGTACGGCTATGCATTGCGGACCATGACGGTTTTTATGTGCGCCATAGCCCCGATCCCGGCCGCGAGTGGGGTTCTCCTGCTGATTTAAACACCGGCTGGAACCTCCGGGCGGACCAACCCGATCTATTTGGGAAAATAATCGGCAACGATAAAGGGATGGTATTTTCCTTCGTTACATACAGGTTTCTCTTTTTTACCCGGGTTAATTTCCCCCAGACCGCTAATAGATACCTGGTGATGATTTCCTCCGTTTCTCCCTGGATCGTGCTGGCGCCGATGCTGGGAACAAGCCTGATCGTCCTGGCAGGGATCTTACTTTTCGCCCTGCTGTTCTGGTACTTCATGCGGCGCGCCCTCCGGGAAATAGGCCGGGGCGAAGAGGCACTCGAAACGGCAAAGCTCTTAGCGGAGGCGGCAAATCGGGCCAAGAGTGATTTCCTGGCGAGCATGTCTCATGAACTGCGGACGCCCCTGAACGCCATCATCGGTTTTTCTCAGGTCCTGCAAGACAAGTATTTTGGCGATCTCAATGCAAAACAGTTTGAATATGTGTCGGCTGTCCGGGACAGCGGCAACCATCTGCTGTCGTTGATCAACGACATCCTGGACCTGTCCAAGGTCGAGGCGGGGAAAATGCAATTGGACCTTTCCCGGGTGAACATAAAGGGCTTACTGGAACACTCTCTGGTCATGATCAAAGAGAAGGCATTGCTCCATCAAATCGCCCTGGAGATAAAGATTCCCACCGCTCTGGATGGACTGGAGATTGACGGTGATGAGAGAAAACTCAAGCAGATCATGTTCAACCTCCTTTCCAACGCCGCGAAATTCACGCCCGACGGCGGGCGGATTACCGTCGCTGCGCGACGAGTT
>JAXMLI010000067.1:0-11281 GCA_034368785.1 Smithellaceae bacterium
CCCCCCAATAATAGGACAGGCGTCTCGCCTGTCCTTGGGCAGGCAAGATGCCCGCCCTATTTTCCGATGAAAGGTAGCAATACGATGCGGAAAATTCCCTTTGAGACGATCAGGAAGAAGGTAAAAGAGGCCTGTATCGAGGCGAACTATGTCCTGGACGGGGAGATGCTGGAGTGTTTCCGGCGGTCGCTTACGGAAGAAGAATCGCCCCTGGGTCAGGAGGTCCTCGGACAGCTTCTCGAAAATGCCCGGATTGCGAGGGAAGAAAGAATTCCCCTTTGTCAGGATACAGGTCTGGCGGTCTTCTTTGTCGAGTTGGGAGAAGAGGTGGCGATCGAAGGGGGGCTTTTAGTTGATGCGATCAACGAGGGCGTCCGCGATGGCTACCGCGATGGCTATCTGCGCAAGTCCGTCTGCCATCCCTTCACCAGAAAGAATACTGGCGACAATACCCCGGCGATCATTCACCTGGAGATTGTCCCCGGGGATGAACTGAAACTGTATTTTTCCGCCAAGGGCGGGGGAAGCGAGAACATGAGCGCCGTGATGATGCTTAACCCCTCGGACGGGATCCCCGGCGTGGAGGATTTCGTCGTCGGGCGGGTATGGGAATCACAGGCCAATCCCTGTCCGCCGATTATTGTGGGCGTCGGTATCGGCGGCAACTTCGAGCGGGCCGCGATCCTCGCGAAAAAGAGCCTTGTCTATCCCCGGGGGGAAATAAACCCGGATCCGCTCCTGGCCGAGATGGAATCGCGGCTCCTGACCAGGATCAACGGTCTGGGAATCGGACCCGCAGGACTGGGCGGCAGGGTGACGGCCCTGGCAGTCCGGATTCTCATGGAGCCCTGTCACATCGCCAGCCTGCCGGCAGCGGTGAATATCAACTGCCATGCCAGCCGCCATCGGGAAATAACTTTATAGGGAGAGATGCGGGTGCGTCAGGCGGTTATTTACCGGGAAAAAAAGAATGACAAGCGCAAGCGCGAGGCCAAATAAAAACGCCGACGAAGAAGCCGGAGCGTCCGCTTTCCTCCAGAAGCTGATCGACTCGATACCCCTCCCCATATTTTACAAGGACATCCGGGGTCGCTACCTGGGCGGCAATCGGGCATTCGCGGATTTTTTGGGCAGGAAGATGGAAGATATCGTCGGCAAGACGGTCCAGGAAATCGCCCCCGCAGACCTTGCCGAAGAATACGAACGCGCAGACAAGGAATTATTCCAAAGCGAGGGTATTCAGACCTGCGAGAGCGCCATCGTGCATGCCGACGGCACGCGGCACAAGGTCATTTTCCATCAGGCCACGTTCAGCAATCGTGACGGCGTCGTGAGCGGCCTGGTCGGATCGCTCTTCGACATTACCTGGCGCCAGGAGGACGAGGAGACCCTGAGGCAAAGGGAAGAGGAACTCGCCATCAAGTCCCGGAATCTTCAGGAGGTAAACACGGCGTTGAAAGTACTCCTCAAACAGCGGGAGGAAGACAGAAAAGAACTGGAAGAAAATGTACTCGCCAATGTGAAAACTTCCTTGCTTCCTCATATCGAAAAACTCAAAGGAGGTCCCCTGACCGAGCAGCAGAGGACTTGCCTGGAGATTCTCGAAGCGCAAACGAAAAAGATCATCTCGCCCTTCCTCAACAGGATATCTCAAACCTGTTTCGATCTCACACCACAGGAGATCCGGGTGGCGGATTTCGTGAAAAACGGGAACACGACCAAAGAAATCGCCGGCATTTTAGGGATCTCGCTGAAAACCGTCGCCTACCACAGAGACAATATCCGCCGGAAACTGGGGATCAAGAACCATCAAACCAACCTCAGAGCCTTTTTATTCAAGCTTTCATAATCCCTGTTTTTACCCCGCATTTCCCCCGCCATCGTCCCGTATTGCGTGGCGGGGAATTCCGCCTTATTTTACAATCAAATAAAACATCCCCGTTTTCGCACAAAAGAGGAATGCGAAAGCGATTGCCTCTGGAAAAGCGATTGCCTGACCAGCGGGAAAGGAAGAACGACAATCGCATGATCAAGGTGGTGACTCGATATGGCGCCGGACAGTGCGAATGGCCGTGGAAAGACGGCCGTACTTCTCATCGCCCCGGAGACGGGGAGACTGCCGGAAGACATGTGCACCCTGGCCAGTTACATCTCGGGAAAGAGCGGGGGGCTGGGGGATGTTGTCGCCGCACTTTGCGTCGGGCTCACGGAACGGGGCATCGAATGCCACCTCGCCACGATCAACCTCAAGAAACGTTTTCAGAAGGAGAACCGGATGGATGAGGCGGAATGGAGGGCGCTTCGCCACCGGGTGGATCCGGAGAAAATCCATCTCGTCAGTTCCTCTATATTTAATGATCTTTCGAGCGCCTATGCGGGGAATCCTCTTTGTAACGCTGCGGAGTTCCAAAAAATGATGGTCAATCATCTGATCAAAGAAATCCGGTCGAAAAACAAGGGAAGGTTGATCCTTCACAGTCACGACTGGATGGCCGGAGGAGTAATCACCGCCTACGCAAGATCAAGGGGATGCCCGGTTCTTCACACGGTTCACAATGTCCACACGGGCTATATACCTCAAGAGATGTTCTACGGGGTTGATCTCGATGACCTCGCCAATTATCTCTATTTTGCCGAGGATCGGGGCGAATATTTTGCCGAGGACCGGAGGGGAAAGTGTATCGACAGTCATGCGACCGCCATCAAAAACGCCAACCTGATCAATTTCGTCGGCAAACGGTTTCTTCATGAGGTCGTGGAGGATCATTTCGTTGACAGGCCGATCGTTCCCCCGGCCGTGAGAAAAGAAGTCAAAGAGAAATATTATTATGACGCCGCTTTGACTATCATCAATGCACCCTCCCCCGTATTGTATCCTGAGTCCTGCCAGTATCTGGTAAAAAAATATGGTCCTGAAGAAGAAATCCTGGCGGCAAAACGGGTGAATCTTGTCGCCTTCCAAAAACGGACCGGGCTTAGCGAGGACCCCGATGCCATTCTTTTTTACTGGCCCTCCAGGTTGGACCCCATGCAGAAGGGGGTCGAACTCCTCGCAGAGATTGCGCAGAGGTTCGTAATCGCACATGGGGATGTACAGATCGCCATTGTCGGGGATGGCGTTGGCGGCGACAGGACCCAGGAAGAAATTCTCGGGAGGATTGCCTGGGCCTCCGGAGGAAAGATTACCTATCAACATTTTGAGGAAGGGCTTTCCATGCTGGGTTATGCGGCTGCAAATGATGTCTTCGGCGCTCCTCTCTATGAGCCATGCGGGCAGATTGATCAGGTCGGAAACCTCTTCGGGGCGACGGCGACCAACAGGGACACAGGCGGGTACCACGACAAGATCAAGGAATTGAGACTGCGAACGGAAGGTACGGAGCGTGACGAGGGAAACGGGTTTCTCTTCCGGGATTATGACCGCGGCGGATTATGGCATGGCCTGGAAAAGAGCGTTCGTTTCCACCGGAGGGCGCCGGAAGTCAGGGAAGAGCAGGCAAAAAGGATCATGAGGGAGGTGCGAGAGAAATACAGCCTGAAAAGGATGATTGATGAATACATCGGGGTCTATGAGAAATTGAACAGAGGGAGCCTGCTGCCGTAAAAACAGCAACAAGCGTTTGGGTAAAACTTACCTTAATGGTGAAAAAATGAAAGGAGGTGTCAGGTGTTTCAACCCAGAAAAATACTTGTACCGACGGATTTCTCGGAAGACTCGGATTTGGCCTTTCGCATGGCTTTGAGTATTGCCGTCAAGTACCAGGCCAGAATCTTTCTCCTTCATGTCATCAGCAGCACACTGCAGCGGAGTTTGGCTGATTACTCCCTCGACCAGGGCATTGTGGATCGTGTTTTGAACGAGAGCATTGTTTATTCCCATGAAAAGCTTCAGGAAGCAATCGACAAAAATCAACAAAGCGAGAATATTAAGGTTATTCCCGATGTCCGCCAGGGTCAGCCATATGAAGAGATTCTGAAAGAGGCCTCGGAGCGGAAGATTGATCTGATCGTGATCGCCTCGCACGGGAAAACGGGTTTGCAAAAATACTTTATCGGCAGCGTCACGGAAAAGGTGATGAAAGAGGCAAAATGCCCGGTGCTTCTGATCCGGAGCCAGGAGAAAGAGCAGGCGTCGGCAAGTTCTTCCCGATGATCCGCACCCGGGGACCGAAAAATGAAAAGGGGGTCAGGACGGGAAAAGTGTAAACGTAAATCCTTGCAAAAAATTTAACAAAAAGGAGGTGTGTATTATGTATCGGAAGATTCTTGTTCCTCTGGACGGGTCGGAATTGGCCGAGAACGCCCTGAGCCAGGTAAGAAACCTGACCGGATTGGGGAGTGTCGGGGAAGTCACCCTCTTGAATGTCATAGAGATCGATGTGACGGGACTTTTCTCCGAGGGCAGTACCCGAAACTTTGATTTGCCCGCGCTTAGAAAAGCCCACTTTGAAGAATCCCGAAAGTATCTCGAAAAGATCCAATCTCAGCTCAGTGCGGAGGGGATCAAGGTAACAACGGAGACGCTGGAAGGAAGACCAGCGCAGATGATTGTCGATTACTCTCAGAAAAACAGCGTAGATCTGATCGTCATCGCCACCCACGGTTACAGCGGAATGAAGAGGCTGATGTTCGGCAGCGTGGCGCTCAGGGTGCTTCATGATTCTCATGCGCCCGTACTCCTTATCAGGCCGGAGTCCTGCCGGTAACAATTACATCCTCCCGGGAGAGCCCTGTGGGGGAGACCCGCAAGTCCGATGCGGAGGGAGGGGGGGAGGATCGAAACCAAGCGATCCTGCCTCCCCCTATAGAAATATCGAATAGTTACAAAATGCTTGGACACCGGTATTCACCGATGTGACGACTTTTTACCGTTTTATCAATCTTGATCCCGGACCGCTAACCCTTTCTGACCTTATTTCTTGACGAGCCGGAGAGATATTAGGTAATATCAACAGTTATGGGACGTTTCCAAAGACGATTGGTCACCGGACTGGCAATGCTTGCTCTCCTTTCGCTCGGAGTCTATTTGGCCTATGCCTGGGGTGAAAGGGCCGGAATCCATACTTTACGACAAAACGCCGAGCACCGGCTTGATATTTATGTCGGCAGCCTGTTAAGTGAGTTGCGTCGCTACGAATACCTGCCCAAAATAATGCGCTTTAACAATAACGTAGTTGATCTCCTGCTCCACCCCACGGATCCGGCGCTGGTCGCCACGACGAATCGCTATCTGGAGAACATGAACCGGGAGGCGAAATCCTCGGCCATTTACGTCATGGACCGCCAGGGTCTCACCCTGGCTTCCAGCAATTGGAACCAGCCATTGAGTTTCGTGGGAAATAATTTTGCCTTTCGTCCCTATTTTCAGGATGCCCTCCGGGGTACGACCGGTCGTTTTTATGGTATCGGCACGGTCAGTAAAGAACCGGGTTACTACCTCGCTTACGGGATCTACCATGGCCCGAAAATGATTGGCGTGGCTGCAGCGAAAATAAGCCTGGACAAGCTCGGTGAATCCTGGAGCGGCGGTGATGAAGCAGTCCTGGTCGTCGATGAAAACGGGGTGGTCTTTCTTACTTCGAACCCGAATTGGAGATTTAAAACCCTCCATCGCCTTTCCGAAGAAACCAGAAAAGAACTGGATAAGACCAGACAATATTCACTTATCGGCTCGCTCGACTCCGTCGGATTTACAGAAGAAGAGTATCTTTCCCCCAATGCACGGATTGTAACCGTCCCTCAAATGGTCCAAACCTTCTTGAAGCCAGCCTTTTTAGCTACCAGTCGGACCATTCCGGAAACCGGATGGAAATTGATTACCCTTTCCAATATAGCTCCAGCCAAGGTGATGGCCCGCTATGCGGCGTTTGTGACCGGTTTCGCTTTGGCCTTTCTCATGATCCTGATCTTGTATCTGCAGCAGCGGCGACGGGCGATTGTCCAGAGCATAGCAGCTAAAGAAGCTCTGCAGCAGGCCCACGATGAACTTGAATGCAAGGTGATCGAACGGACCGCCGACCTGAGCCGGGCCAACATTAATCTGAAGGAGGAAATCGATAAACGCGAACATGCGGAACAGATCCTCAAAGACGCCCTGGAGGAACTGGTCCAGGCGGGGAAAATGGCCGCGTTGGGACAGATGGCCAGCGGTATTACCCATGAGTTAAATCAGCCTCTTGCCGCCTTGCGTACCCTTTCCGATAACGCCGTGGTGTTTTTGCAGCGTGAACAAGTATCCGATGTTGAGGCCAATTTGGGGATGATTTGTCAATTGACCGACCGGATGGGAAAGATTACCGGACAGTTGAAGACCTTTGCCCGCAAATCCCCGCCCCAACTCAAACCGGTATCCGTGAACAGGGTGATCTCTGAAACGATTGCCCTTATGGGACAACGGATAGAAAAGGAGGGCGTTGTCCTGAAACAGGACATTTCCCCTTCTGATATTTGTGTCTTGGGTGATGGAAACCGGTTGACTCAGGTCCTGGTAAATCTTTTCAGCAACGCGCTGGATGCGATGACCGATGTTTCGGAACGCCGTTTAAAAATTAAGGCGTACCAGGAAACCGGCAGGGTATTTATCAGGGTCCGGGACAGCGGACAGGGCATTCCGGAAGAGGTGCTGCCTCGTCTATTCGAACCATTTTTCACCACCAAGGAACAGGGAGCAGGTCTGGGGTTGGGGCTTGCCATTTCGACAGGTATCCTGCGCGATTTCGGCGGTGTGCTGAAAGCCCGGAATCATCTCGAAGGCGGGGCGGAATTTCTGATCGAACTGGGCGCGGCAAAACAAGGGTCGGAAACCGGCCTGCCCTAACGTTGGAAAGCGTGTCATCTTGATTGCGAGGATCGCTATGTTTGAAGGGTTTAAAGTTCTTTTTGTCGAGGATGATCCCGCCGTGCGCCTGGGCAGCCAGCAGGCTTTACAGCTCGCCGGCCTTGAGGTTCAGGCCTTCGGCTCGGCGGAAAAGGTGCGTAAGCATATCATCGCCGATTTCCCTGGAGTCCTGGTCAGTGACATCAAATTGCCGGGCATGGATGGGTTGGATCTCCTGCGTCAGGCCAAAATAGTGGATCCGGAGTTGCCGGTCATTCTGGTCACCGGCCATGGCGACATTTCTATGGCCGTCCAGGCCATGAGGGAAGGGGCTTATGATTTCATAGAAAAGCCCTTCTCTTCGGAGCGGTTAAGCGAGGTAGTCAAGCGGGCCATGGAAAAACGGAAGCTGACCCTTGAAGTCCAAGCCCTGCGCTGTAAGCTATTGAACCGCCAGGGTATCGAAGCCAGGATCCTGGGCCACACCTCGGCGATGGAACAGTTACGCCGAACCATACTGAACCTGGCCGATACGGATGCCTCCGTGCTGGTTCTAGGGGACACCGGTACGGGCAAGGAACTGGTCGCCCGCTGTCTCCACGAACACGGAAATCGTCACGAGAAGAATTTTGTGGCCATTAACTGCGGCGGAATGCCTGAGACGTTGTTCGAGAGTGAAGTATTCGGGTATGAGGCGGGGGCCTTCACCGGCGCCGTAAAGCGCCGGATCGGCAAGATCGAACACGCCGCCGGCGGCTCCTTTTTTCTCGATGAAATTGAGTCCATGCCCCTCTCCATGCAGAGCAAGTTACTGCGCACCCTGCAGGAGCAGCAGTTTGAGCGGCTGGGCGCCAACGATCTCATCCCGATGGATTGCCGGGTGATCGCCGCCTCGTCCAGGACGAATCTACGGGAATTGGCTTCCCAACAGCACTTCCGCATGGATCTTTACTATCGTTTGAGCGTCCTGGAGATAGCCATTCCGCCCTTGCGTGAACGGCGGGAGGATATCCCGATGCTTTTTGAGCATTTTGTTTTGAAGGCGGAACAGCGTTATAACCGCCAGGCTTCTCCTTTCTCACGGTCCCAGTTGCACCGGATAATGGCCTATGACTGGCCGGGCAACGTCCGGGAACTGCGCAATATGGCCGACCGATTCGTTCTTGGCATGCAAAACGACGTCATCCATCCCTTAACCGGTGTAAAACTCGGTCCCCGATCTTTGGGGGAACTAGTCGAACAGTTTGAACGTCATTTGATCGAAGAGGCCCTGCGCGCCCACTCGGGACGGGCCTCTGCGGCCAGCGACGCCCTGGGTCTGCCAAAACAGACGCTCTACGACAAGATGCGACGTTTCGGATTGTCAACCGAGGTTTTCAAATAAAATCTGTATGGATTTCCAGCCGTCCAATTCGGGAGGTTTATGGTTTTTCGTTCAAATCTTCCGGTTGACTTACAACTTAATAATACAAGGATCAATAAAAACAAACTCTTCGCTGGAAGGGTGATCAGCTAGCTCTTGCTGGCATGTCTATTGCGTTAAAAAAGGGTAACTACTCAGGTAGGCAGACTGTAGGCACGCGCCATTTGCTTGGCCGGTCAGGCGGGACGCCTGACCTATTTTGTTACTTCGACCAACAGCCTAAACAACCTGGGTAGTTACGGAAAAGGGGATAAAATGTCGAAAGTGATTCGTCTCAAAACGCCCGTGACCAGTGAAGATCTGAAGGAACTGGAGGCGGGGGACCGGGTTTTGCTCAGTGGCATCATCTATTCAGCCCGCGATACGGCCCACAAGAGGCTTACGGCACTGATCAGGGAGGGGAAGCCATTGCCCCTCAAAATCGCCGGACAGGCCTTTTTCTATATGGGGCCGTCACCGCCGCCGCCGGGACGACCGATCGGCGCCGCCGGACCCACCACGAGCAGACGGATGGACGCCTATGCCCCGCTCCTGTTAGAACACGGGCTTAAGGTAATGATCGGGAAGGGACCACGGTCGGCGGAAGTCATCGAGGCGATAAAGAAGTATCGCGCCGTATATCTTGCCGCCACCGGCGGGGCCGGGGCGCTCCTCTCCAAGACCATCAAAAAAGCGGAACTGGTGGCCTTTGAAGACCTGGGCGCCGAGGCCATCAGGGAACTTACGGTGGAGGATTTTCCCGCCATCGTGATCAATGACATTCGGGGCAGGGACCTCTATCAGGAGAATGTAAAGGCGTACCACGTTGGCCTGTAAGCTGCTTGTGGAGCGATTTTCCCCTTGACAAAAGAAGTAAGTTTAATTCATACGAGGTCATCTCAAACGCTCTTTCTCTCACGTACGGTCGCAGCACGATAAAATACCACAGGCGCCATCAACTTGAGGTTTAGACGATGTTTATCTGGCTTTTCCACCGCATCAGCGGGGCTACCCTGATCCTGCTCTTCGGGATCAAAATCCTTACCAGTTTCTTTCTTTTTACCAAAGACAAAAAACCCGACTGGGCCTTGAGTCTCCATCGCCATCCGGTGATCGATATCCTGATTCTGGTCCTTTTCACCTTCCACAGCGTCTACGGTCTAAGGACTATTGCCATTGACCTGGGATACCGGAAGGAAAAGCAACTCTTCTGGATCTCAAACATCGCGGCCTCTGTTGTTTCGTTAATTCTGATCTACGTTTACCTCCGCGTGTCCTGATTATGATTTATCATGATTTGATCATTGTCGGCGGCGGGTTGGCGGGTCTCAGGGCGGCCGTGGGCCTCTGCGACCGTTACAATGTGGCCGTCCTCTCCAAAGTCTACCCCCTGCGCTCCCATTCCATCGCCGCCCAGGGGGGCATCAATGCCGCCCTGGCCAACAACCCAGAAGCCCGGGATGACACCTGGGAAAAACATACCTTTGATACCATCAAGGGAAGCGATTATCTGGCCGACCAGCCGGCGGTGGAGATCATGTGCCGGGAGGCGATCAACATCGTCTATGAGATGGAGCATTGGGGCGCCCCCTTCAGTCGTTTCGCCGACGGTTCCATTGCCCAGCGGCCCTTCGGAGGGGCGGGATACCCCCGGACCTGCTTCTCGGCGGACATTACGGGCCACGTCCTGCTTAACACCCTCTATGAAAGGGCCGTGGCGATGGGGGTCCGGGTCTATAACGAGTATCAGGTGCTTGAGCTGGTCGTGGCGGATGGGGCCTGTCATGGCGTGGTCGCCTGCGATCTCAGAAGCGGCGATCTTTTTCCCATCATGGCGGGGGCGACAGTCTTTGCCACGGGGGGCTATGGCCGGGTCTATCTTCACTCCACCAACGCCCTCATAAACACGGGCAGCGGCATCGGCCTGGCCTATCAGGCCGGGGCGCCCTTGAAGGATATGGAGTTCGTCCAGTTCCATCCCACCTCCCTCATCGGGACCAACATCCTCATGTCCGAGGCCTGCCGCGGCGAGGGGGCCTATCTGGTGAATAACCAGGGCGAGCGGTTCATGGAGAAGTACGCCCCCGCGGCAATGGAGCTTGCCCCCAGGGACATCGTGGCCAGGAGCATCAAGACCGAAATGGAGGAGGGTAGGGGGTTCGGACATCCGCTGGGGACGTATGTAAACCTTGATCTGAGGCACCTCGGGGAAAAAAGAATCCATGAACGCCTGCCCGGCATCAGAAACATCTGCATGGATTTCATCGGGATAGATCCGGTCGATGAACCTATTCCCATCATGCCCGGTCAGCATTATTCCATGGGCGGGATTGATACGAACGAGCGTTGCGAGACCGAGATCAGGGGTTTTTACGCGATCGGCGAATGCGCCTGTGTGAGTGTCCACGGGGCAAACCGGCTCGGGGGAAACTCGCTCCTGGACACGCTGGTTTTCGGCAAGCTGGCCGCTTTGTCTATTCCTGAATACCTCGATGACAGGAGACCAAAACCCAATGAGACCCTGCTCAACGAGACGTGCCGCCGGGTGAAGGACAGGCTGGCTAAACTTGCCGGTGGCGGCGATGAGAAATACTTCCAGCTCTTCTCCGCGCTGACCCAAACGATGAACGCCAACGTCGGGGTTTTCCGGACGAAGGAAGAGCTGGCCTCGGCCCTCGAGACCATCCGTGTCCTGAAGGAAAGATATGAGAGGATCGGGGTATCCTGCGCCACCGGGTCGATGAACTATGAGCTGATGAATGTGCTGGAACTGGGCTCCATGCTCGAGGTGGCCCATGTTACAACCCTGGGCGCCCTGCTCAGGGAAGAGAGTCGCGGGGGGCACTTCCGCCGGGATTTCAAGGCGCGTGATGATGCCAACTGGCTGAAACACACGATCGTCCGGACGGGCAAGGGGAATGAGCCCCAGATCAGTTTCAAGGAGGTTGCCATCACCAAGTATCCGCCGATGGCACGGCAGTATTGACGAACCTCTTGAAAGTGGCGAGGGATGGGCACGGCTAAATTCCTCCCCCTTCAAGGGGGAGGCCAGGAGGGGGATG
>JAXMLI010000068.1:0-2546 GCA_034368785.1 Smithellaceae bacterium
AGCGCAACGCAGCATCCGGATTTTTTACGAAGCCGTCATTAACTGGCTTGAGAACCATTGAGGAGACGATCAAGATCGGCGATCAGATCTTCCGGATCCTCGAGTCCGACGGAGAGGCGGACAAGTTCATCCGTTATTCCCCGGGAGTCCCTTTCCCGGGGGGTCATGGCGGCATGGGACATTTTGGCCGGATAGGAAAGGATAGACTCAACTCCTCCCAGACTGACGGCAAAAGCCGCGAGCTTTGAACCTTCGAGGAGCTTGTGGGTGAGGGCCTTTGAGGAGAGCGTAAAGGTGAGCACCGCACCGGGACCGGAGGACTGGCGGGCATGAATGTCACCGCCGGCATGTCCTGGCAGGCCGGGGTAATAGACGTCCCTAACCGCTTCCTGTTGGGAAAGCCATTCCGCCAGGATCATGGCGCCCCGCTGACTTTCCTCCATACGTACCTTGAGGGTTTTGAGCCCCCGGAGGACCAGCCAGGAGTCCTGGGGTCCTAAAACAGCGCCGAAGCCGTTGTGGATGAACTTCATCCGTTCGGCCAGAGCCTTATCCTCTATCACCACCAGCCCGGCCAGGACGTCGCTGTGACCGTTCAGAAACTTCGTGGCGCTGTGGATGACAATGTCACAGCCCAGTTCCAGAGGGCGCTGGAAATAAGGGGTCATGAAGGTATTATCGACCAGCGTGATGATGCCATGACTTTTGGCAATCTGTGCCGCCGCCGCGAGATCGGTTATCTTCAAGAGTGGATTTGAAGGTGTTTCCAGGAAGAGTCCTTTGGTGTTGCGTTTGATCGACCGCTCAATCGCCAGGAGGTCCGTGGCATCGACAAAGGTTGTTTCTATCCCCAACCGGGGAAAAAGACCCGTGAGGACCCGGTAGCTGCCCCCGTAGATATCTTCGGTGGCCACCAGATGATCGCCGGCCGAGAAAAGAAGCAACGCGGAGGAGATAGCGGCCATCCCGGAAGCAAAGGCAAATCCCCGGGACCCGCCCTCGAGCAGGGCAATGGTCTCCTCCAGCGCCTCCCGGGTAGGATTGCCTGACCGGGAATAATTATAGCGGCCAAAGCTTTCGACGGAATGCTGGGCATAGGTGGAGGACTGAAAGATGGGGACAGAAAGGGCGCCGTTCTCCGGCCAGGTCCCATGTCCCGAATGGATGATTCTTGTTCCAATCTTTAGCGTAGTGTCTTTTTTCATAATCGCCCGTCCTTTTCCCCTTGACCTATCCCACCCCCTGCCTCGTCCTCCAGGGCCTGCTGAAGATCGGCAATCAGGTCCGATCCGTCTTCGATGCCGACCGAAAGTCTGAGGAGCAGGTTGTTTATTCCGAGTCTGCCGCGCATCTCTGTGTCCATATCGGCATGGGTCTGGATCATGGGGAAGGTGATCAGGCTCTCCACCCCGCCCAGGCTCTCGGCATAGGATATCAGTTTGATCCTTCCGAGCACCTGTTCGACCAGGGTCTCCGCCGCCACCTCAAAGGAGATCATCGCGCCAAAACCACTCGCTTGCGCCGCGAGACGATCATGGCCGGGATGCCCTTTCAGTCCGGGGTAATATACCTTTTTCACCCTGGGGTGTTTTACGAGCCAGTCGGCAATCCGTCGGGCGTTTTCCTCCTGCCTGTCCATCCTTACCACCAGGGTCTTCATGCCGCGGATGGTGAGCCAGGCGTCCTGTGGGCCAAGGACTGCGCCCACGGAATTGGCGAAGAAGCGTATCCGCTCTGCCAGGTCCGGATCAGCGGCTACCACGAGTCCGGCGAGAACGTCATTATGGCCGGCCAGATACTTGGTGGCGCTGTAGATGGTAACATCCGCGCCCATCTCCAGGGGCCTCATCAGGTAGGGAGTGAGAAAGGTATTATCCACCATGAAGATGAGGCCCCGCTCCCGGCTTAAGCGTGACAACCCCTGTATATCGGCAATCTTCAAAAGGGGGTTGGTCAGTGATTCCACAAAAAGTCCCCGAGTCTCGGGCCGGAGCGCCCTTTCGACCATTTCAATGTCGCTCGTATCCACATAACTGAAGGATAGACCATAATTCCTGAAGACCCTCTCGAAGAGCCGGTAGGCCCCGCCGTAAAGATCCTCCGTGACCACCAGGTGGTCTCCCTGATTAAAGAGCAAGAGCAGATTGGTAATCGCCGCCATCCCGGACGAATAGGCAAACCCCCGGTGGCCCCCGTCCAGCCTGGCGATGCCCTCCTCCAGGGCCTGCCTGGTGGGGTTGCCCGATCGGGTATAGTCATAGCCGGTACTCGTCCCCAGGCCGGGATGACGGAAGGTCGCCGTCTGATACACCGGCATTGAAATCGCACCTGTCCTGACATCCCAATCGAGCCCGATATGGGCCGATAGCGTCGCTATTTCCATTAATGCCTCCCGAATTTATCGCGATGGTTGTTTGTGCATCGGTTATATTATAACAAAACTGGATACAACAAAAGTTAAAAAGGCCACGACGAGTAAAGAATCAGTTACACGGGAAGCCGATTACGTGACCCACGGCAAAGACGGCCACGAAGGAGCGTGTCCC
>JAXMLI010000069.1:0-5156 GCA_034368785.1 Smithellaceae bacterium
GGGCATAGTCCTCCTGGAGCTTGCGGTGCGCCTCGGCGATGGTCCGATCGGCCTGCGCCTTCCGGATATTTGCTTCCACCTCCGCCTCAGAGAGGACCGCCCGGATGCGGGTCCGGAACCGGAGGGTTTTTTTCCCTATCAGCTCCGTCTGTTCATCCAGCACGGTAACCTTCATTGCGTGGTTCGCGACTACCTCGATGATATCCTCCTCGAGGGTCAGGTTCCGCACCTTGGAATAACTACGGACAAAGGTCCCCGCCTGCTCGGCGGCGGACCTGATGGCGTTCCTGCGGGCCTTTTCCCCCGCATTTTCCAGCGTTTCCCCTTCGCCCATGACGTACTCGCCGTCGGCCGTGATCTCCAAATCCGCCGCCATAATGCCGGAGGGAGGAAACAACACACAAAAGATCAGCAAGAAAACAGAAATGTTTCTTTTCATAAAACCTCATGGCCGGGTCATATTCTCCCGCCCTATTTCCCTTGTCTGGGCGATCACGAAAGGAAAGTTACATTATTGACGAACTCGCAAAAAGTACCCAAGGCGTCATTCCCGCGAAGGCGGGAATCCAGAAGTACCTGAAAACACTGGATTCCGGATCGAGTCCGGAATGACGAAATGGAGGTTTCCGGACTTTTTACGAAGTCGTCATTATTGGTCCCCTCCCCTTATGGCGCTTCTTTTACAAATCCTAAATACCGGGCGGCGGTTTCCTGGGGCTTCTCGATCATGGGAGCATGGCCCACCTTATCCATGATCTCCGTCTTGGCCCTGGGCATGACCGAGGCGAGAATTTTGGCGCCGCTGACGTGCAGCACCCGGTCCTCTCTGCCCCAGATGATGAGGGTGGGAGCAGGCAGTCCCTTCAGCATGACCTCCAGGGGCGGTGTGTCGGCAGAACTGCGGAGTTGCTGGAAAATTCTGCTATTGAGGGGTTGACGCGCGACGGCCTCCCGCGCCAGGAATTTTTTGATCGGCCAGGGTAAAAAGGGCCTTTTCACAAAAACAAAATCCAGCAGGACTTCATAGTCTTTCTCGTTTTCCGCAATGAGAGGATTAGGTTTCCCCGCCAGCAGCAGGCGAAACAGGTCACTTGGTTCCGCAGCGGCGACGCCGGCCGGGGCAATCAGCAACAGGCTTTTCAGATCCTCCGGAAAACGCGATCCATAAGCGCCGGCGATAAAGCCTCCCATGGAGTTTCCGCCGAGATGGAAGGACTTGATTCCCAGGGCCTGGACAAATTCCTTTACCCGCTCCGCCTGAACGAGGATCGTATAATCGCCGTCAGGATTGCTGGCGCTTTCTCCAAACCCGGGCAGGTCAGGCGCGATTACCCGGAAATGCGGCGTGAGATGCTTTGCCATCCTGGTCCAGTTGTCCTTGTTGGCGCCAAAACCGTGGAGAAGGACGAGGGTCTCGCCCTTTCCCCCTTCCAAATATTCAATCCTGAGTCCCTTTACCTCGATCTGGCGCTGCTCCAATCCGCCGGCGCTTCGTTCCACGTTCCGCAGGAGATTGAAGGTCGCCCCGGAAAATGAACAAGAGACGCCGACCAAACCAAGGAGCGCGACCAATGAAACCAAGATCGATTTCTTTTTCATCTTTTAACGACCTCGCGAAATCCGCACCGGAAGCCCCAACATATGCGGGAAAAGAGTCCATAAAAAATCGCCCCGCCGGTTTCGGGAAACTATTTGCAAAGCAATCTGGCATAAGCTATGTAACCTGTCAAAGCAAATATAGTAACTGCTCAGGCAGGTGGACAGGAGGCTTTTAGACTGTAGTAACGGACCAGGCGAGACCATTGATCATAGGTCAGGCGTCCCGCCTGACATTCGATGATAAATGGTTCCCGTCATTTGCTTGACCGGTCAGGCGGGACGCCTGACCTATTTTGTTACTTTGACCTATTTTGTTACTTTGACCATTTTGTTACTTTGACCAACAGCATTAACAACCTGAGTAGTTACCGTAAATGAAGCAATAAGGAGGCACCATGCAGATTCGGGATTCGGTCGGAATAGTCACCGGCGGCGCGTCCGGTTTGGGTGAAGAATGTGTGCGAAGTCTCGTCCGTCAGGGGGCGAGGGCGGCCATCCTCGACCTCGCTGTCCCGCGCGGCGAGGCCCTGGCCGGGGAACTTGGCGACCGGGCGATCTTTATCAAGACCGACGTCACAAGCGAAGAAAGTGTACAGGAGGCCATCGCCAAAACAAAGGAATACTTCGGCACCCTTAATTTGGCGATCAACTGCGCCGGCGTGGGAGATCCCGCCAAGGTACTCTCCAAAAAGGGTCCCATCTCGCTTTCCTTTTTTCGCCGGGTCGTGGAAATCAACCTTATCGGCACCCTGAATGTAATCAGACTGGCCCTGGAGGTCATGGTTTCAAACGAGCCCTCCGCAGACGGCGAGCGGGGGGTGATCATCAATACCGCCTCCATTGCCGCCTTTGACGGGCAGATCGGCCAGGCCGCCTACAGCGCCTCCAAGGCGGGCGTCGTGGGAATGACCCTGCCCATCGCCCGTGAATGCGCCGAATACGGCGTCCGGGTGGTGACCATCGCGCCGGGGCTTTTCGAGACCCCCATGATGGCCCAGCTGCCCGAGGCAGTCCGGATCGGCCTGGCCCAGACCGTTCCCTTCCCGAAGCGTCTCGGGCAACCGGCTGAATTCGCCGGATTGGCCCTCCATATCATTGAGAACAAGATGATCAATGGCGAGTGCATTCGTCTGGACGGGGCGTTGCGGATGGCGGCCCGGTAAATCCCAGGGGACTGTCCCAGATTTACGGACGCAGCGAAGCGGAGTCGTAGAATCGGGACTGTCCCCTGCCACAAGATGTAGATGTAGGGTGCGTTAGGCGTTTTTTGGCCGTAACGCACCGTGAAATCGGTGCGTTACGCTTCGCTAACGCACCCTACATCTGCCACAATTTTCTTTCAGGAGGTGTAGCGTGAGCAAGGTCTTCGAATTGCGGGTAGAGGGCGGCATCGGGGTGGTAACCTTTTCGGTCCCGGGCGAGACCATGAACACCTGGTCCGAGGTGGCCTTTAGAAGTTTCAACGATGTCCTGTCCGATCTGGAGCAGGAAAAGGGCCTCCGGGGGGCGATCTTTATTTCCGGCAAACCGGATAATTTCCTCGCCGGGGCCAATCTGAAACAGCTTTCCCAGCTTGAGAGCCGCGAGGAGGCCCGCCAGGTGATTGAACAGTTCCTCCATTCCTTCAATCGCCTGACCGCCTTGAAATTCCCCACCCTGGCCGCGGTGCATGGCTATTGTCTGGGCGGCGGGCTGGAATTCGCCCTGGCCTGTACGGCAATCATCGCGAAAGAGGGAAAGACCTCGCTGATCGGCCTGCCGGAATGCAACGTGGGCCTCTTCCCCGGCGGCGGGGGAACGCAGCGTCTCCCGCGCCTCATCGGCTATCCCGCGATTGAGCTGATTGTGAAGGGGACCATGCTCCCCGCCGCGAAGGCCAAGGAACTGGGAATCCTGGATCGACTCGTTCCCCCGGAAGCGGATCTGCTCACGGAGGCGAAGGCCTTTCTCGAAGAACTCCTCAGCGGTAAATTCAAGTTGAACAGGCCGACTTACGACTTCTCGGAGCTCGACGAAAAGGTGGAACTGGCCCGCCAGGGACTGCTCAAAGCCACCCGGGGCCGGGAATTGCCCGGTCCGCTGGGGGCGCTCAAGTCCATCCGGGAAGGCCTGAAGTTAAGCCTCGCCGAGGGACTGGTCCGGGAAAAGGATAATTTTATCGAGGTGGTCCTCACCAACGAGGCCAAGGGGAGCATCAACACCTTTTTCCTCAAGACCATGACGGACAAGCCGAAATCCCTCATGACGAAGGGATTCGTCCCAAAAGAGCTCAAGAAGCTGGTGGTCCTGGGTCTGGGCACCATGGGCCGGGGGATCGTGGTGGACAGCCTGCGCCATACAAAAATCAAGGTGGTGGCAGTGGATCTGCCCGAGGCCCTGGCGCCGGGCAAGGCCGCGGTAGAAAAGGTACTGGCGGGCATGATCGAAAAGAAGAAACTGCGGGAGCCCCTGGAGGCCCTGATGGGCCGCCTTGAGGTCGTCTCCGGTTACGGCGCCTGCCGGGACGCCGATCTCATCATCGAGGCGGTCTTCGAGGATCTGAAACTGAAGGAGGCCCTCTATCGCGAGGTTTCCTCCCTCGCCGGGCCGGAGGTGATCATTGCGAGCAATACCTCATCGATCCCGATTAACAGCATGGCCCCCTTTGTAGCCCATCCCGAGAGGTTTGCCGGTCTTCATTTCTTCTCCCCCGTCTGGCTGATGCAACTGGTGGAGATCATCCGGGGAAAGGATACCGCCCAGGATACGGTGGACAACCTCCTTAACTATGCCGCCCTGATCCAGAAACGCCCCCTCGTCTGCGGTGATTACCCGGGATTCGTGGTAAATGCCCTGCTTTCCCCTTATATCATGCTCTCCCTCAAGTATCTCGAGGAGGGCAACAGCATCGAAAAGATCGATCAGGCCCTGAGGGATTTTGGGATGCCCGTAGGCCCGATCCAACTGATCGACGGGGTCGGGATTGACGTGCCCTACAAGGTCTCTTTAGGGAAGGGTGAAGTCCAGGAGACCCTCAGGCAGGTGGTGGAATCCGGACGCCTGGGACTGCGGAAATCGGGCCGGGGGTTCTTCCTGGCCGATGGCTCTGTGGATCCGGAGGTGCTGCCCCTCATCGCGGCCCGGGCGCCACGCGAACTTTCCCCGGTGGAGATCAGACAGGGCCTCCTTTCCGCAATGGTCAAGGTGGGGAAAACCCTGCTCGACCTGGGCATTGTCCAGGATCCCAAGTTCATTGATGTGGGGATGATATGGGGCGTGGGCTTCCCGGCCGACAAGGGAGGCCCCCTCAAATGGTCCGACCTGACCGGGCTCAGCAAGGAACTGTTCGGCGGGAATTTCTACTAGGCCTGCTTTTCTCCCGTCCCTTTAATGGGGGAACGACTATCCGTCGTTCCTCCACTTTGATGGTACGGCAAGAAGTCCGAAAATCTCTTTTTCGTCATTCCGGACTCCGATCCGGGATTCGCCGGGACGATGCCTGGATTCCCGCCTCCGCGGGAATGACGGGTAGGGGACGTTTTACGAAGTCGTCATTTTTCTATGCTTGTTCCGGCAGA
>JAXMLI010000070.1:0-11602 GCA_034368785.1 Smithellaceae bacterium
AGGGACAACTGGAGGGGGGGATAGCCGTAGGTTTTTTCTTTTCGTTCCGTGACAAAAAGGTCGCTCCAGCTTTCGTAGTTGTGCCCTTGAGGTGTTTCCTCCTCCAGAAAAAGAAGGGCGGCGCCGATGGCGCCGTAAAGATGACTATAAGGGGTCACTATCGGTTCCGTCAGGAGAAGCTTGCGAAAATGCTTAACCACCGCCTGATTCATGGAAACACCGCCCGCGATGACGAGGGGCGTGGGGATTTTTTCATCGGCCATTAACGTATCAATCACGTTTTTGGCCAGGCCTTCGCAAAGCCCGTCGCTGATCTGGCCGATGGAATAGCCTTCCTGCTGGGCATGGATCAGGTCGGTCTTCGCGAAGACGGCGCAGCGTGTGGCAATCTTCGGGGCGTTTCCCTGGTTGCAGAAGGCAATTGAGCTGAGGGTGTCGATGCCCTTGAGGTTCAGCCGCTTGGCCTGCTGGTCGAGAAAGCTGCCGGTGCCCGCCGCGCAGGGGGAGTTAGAGCGGTACTGATCATAATCGCCCTGTTTATTGAACGTGATAAGCCCGAAGTTCTCGGCGCCGACAAACATGATGCTGCCCACGTTTTTATGAAAGTTTCTGACCGCGGCGATAATCGCTATCTGCGTATCGTAGCGGGGAATATTCTGGAGAATTTCCGGCCCGGACATCGTCGCGGCGATACCTCCAATTCGCCGGATATCAACGTTATTAAGCATGGAACGCAGAGTTTCGCTGATTGCGCCTTGATGAAACTGATAAAAAGAGCTAACCACCGCCCCCTTTTCATCAATGACCGCCAGCGAAACCGCGACGGACCCGATATCTATTCCTGCAATGTATGGCATATTTATCCTTGTGGCTGTTTTGGTTGCTCAGGTGAGTGTAAGCAGAACTGACACGTATGTCAACGGGATTGACAGCAGCGTTGTAAACATTCCGTCTTGAGTGGAGGAGTTAGACAAATATTGCATGCCCATGAGTCTCTTGTAAAACTCCTGCGGACGCGACGGAGCGCGTCCCTCCAGTCTCCAAAACATGGCATTTTCGGTGCCTTTCGAAGGGCCACGCTCCGTCGTGGCCGTCTTTGCCGTGCGTCACGTAATTGGCTCGCCGTGCAACAGAATCTTTACGCAGCGTTCAAAAATGGCGAGGCCCGCCACATCCAGGGCGGGCCTCTTGTGGGCGTCAGCCCGATTTCGGGACCTTGGCGAGCGGGATACCCAGGGCCTTGGCCACCCCCTTGCCGTAGCCCGGGTCGGCCTTCAGGCAGTTGCCGATGTGGCGGACCTTGATCATCTCCGGCGCAGCGCCCAGCGCCCGCCCGGTGTTTTCACAGAGGACCTGCTGCTGGGCGGGGCTCATGAGGCGGAAGAGCTTGCCGGGCTGGGTGTAATAGTCATCATCGTCCTCACGGAAATTCCAGTTGGCGGCGTCTCCCGTCAGCTTCAGCGGCGGTTCGGAGAAGCCGGGCTGTTCCTGCCACTCGCCGTAGCTGTTTGGCTCGTAGCCGAGGGTGCTGCCATAGTTGCCGTCCACCCGCATGGCGCCGTCGCGGTGGAAACTGTGGTACGGGCAGCGAGGGGCGTTGACGGGGATCTGGTGGTGGTTGACCCCCAGGCGGTAGCGGTGGGCGTCGCCATAGGAGAAGAGCCGCCCCTGGAGCATCTTGTCGGGCGAAAAGCTGATGCCGGGAACGACGCTCGCCGGGTTGAAGGCCGACTGTTCGACCTCGGCGAAATAGTTTTCCGGGTTTTTGTTCAGTTCGAGGACGCCCACCTCGATCAACGGATAATCCTTCTTGAACCAAACCTTGGTCAGGTCGAAGGGGTGGTAGGGGCAATTCGCTGCGTCCTTCTCCGGCATGATCTGCACATAGAGGGTCCAGCGGGGAAAATCCTTCTTCTCGATACTCTCGTAGAGATCCACCTGGTGGCTTTCCCGGTCCTTGCCGATGAGCGCCTCGGCCTCCTGATCGGTGAGGTTTTTAATCCCCTGCTGCGTTTTGAAATGGAACTTCACCCAGAAGCGCTGCTGCTTGGCGTTGATGAAGCTGAAGGTGTGGCTGCCGAAGCCGTGCATGTGGCGGTAGGTGGCGGGGATGCCCCGGTCGCTCATGACGATGGTGACCTGGTGGAGCGCCTCCGGGAGGGAGGTCCAGAAGTCCCAGTTGTTCTTGGCGCTACGGAGGTTGGTGCGGGGGTCGCGTTTGACGGCGTGGTTGAGGTCGGGGAACTTCAGCGGGTCGCGCAGGAAGAAGACAGGAGTGTTGTTGCCCACCAGATCCCAGTTCCCCTCCTCGGTATAGAACTTGATCGCGAAGCCCCGGATGTCCCGCTCGGCGTCCGCGGCCCCGCGCTCGCCGGCGACGGTGGAAAAGCGCGTAAACAGGTCGGTCTTCTTGCCTATCGTGGAGAATATTTTGGCCCGGGTGTACTTGCTGATGTCGTGGGTGACGGTAAAGGTCCCGTAGGCGCCGGAGCCCTTGGCATGCATCCGCCGTTCGGGGATGACCTCGCGGTCGAAGTGGGCCATTTTCTCGAGGAACCAGACATCCTGCAAAAGCTGTGGTCCGCGTGGGCCCGCGGTCATTACGTTCTGGTTATCAACGACGGGGGCGCCGGCTCTGGTTGTGAGTTTTTGGTTTTTTTTCATCGCTCTCCTCCTTCTGTGCGTTTGGGGTTATTGTGACAGGGTCATCCGTGACGACTTTGTAAAAAGTCCGGATGCTGCGTTGCGCTGCATCCCTCGTCACTGCGGCGTACTCTAAGTACGCCTCATTCCTCGTGATTTGCGCGCCTTGCCTGCGGCCTTTTTACAAAGCCGTCCCGAAGCAGGGTTTTTTGACTTTTTACGAGGTCGTCATTCATGACTCTATGCGGCCCGATCCCCGAGACAATCCCGGCAGTAGCCGTAATATTCCAGCCGTGTCTTCTGCACCAGAAACCCCGTTTTCTCCGTCAGTTCCGCCTGATCGACAATGAAGGGGCTTGGGTAATCGATGATCCTGCCACACCGTTGGCAAATCAGATTGACGTGTTCCTCCAGGTTGACTTCGTAGCGGTTTTCCATCTGGTCGAATTCGAGGGTTTTGATGAGACCGCAGCGGGAGAATTCATGGAGCGTCGCATACACGGTGGAGAGGCTCAGCCCGGGCGTCCTTTTTTTCCCTTCCGCATAGATCAGAGAGGCGCCGGGATGAAATGGCTGCCTCTCGAGCAGAACGTCGATAATCAGCCGGCGCTGCGGGGTAATTTTGAGCCCCTTCTCCCGGAGCCTTTCGATCATCGTTTCCCTGGTCATCTGGATGAATCTCCCCGCGGCGTCTTGCCGCATACGGACTGCTAGCCGATTGCCTCCGGTTGATGGATTATTGAGGATAGAAGACCAGGCGAGATTTAAATCGGAATGATTCCGACTGAAGACCACGCTAATGAAAAGTTCGTGATCTGTCAAGGCATTTTTCAGGGAGTATTGAGAGGAGAAGCATGATAACGGGATGACGTCTTGGTGGTTTGCCTGTTTTCTTGGATTTAGTGGCCTTGATTGAGAGGTATATACATATAAACCAGCGGGGCTGGACTGACAAGGAGACGGTGGGATTGGATTATCAGTCCAGGTTCACTTTACCGATAAACACGATGAATTTCCGGAGCAGCTCCTTGTCGAAGCAACCGCTCATGCCTTGATCGCGATCATCCTGTTCCACGTCGGAGTTCCTTTCTGTATTTGCCGGCACACCGATCATGATCTGCACTGCCTTCATGGGTGGCAGGGGATCTTTGTAAGGCCGGCGGGAAGTCATGGCGTCAAAGACATCGATGATCCTCAATACACGGGCCAGGATGGTTATGTTCGTCCCTGCCAGGCTCATGGGATAGCCACCGCCGTCAAAATCCTCATGATGGTGCAATATTGCCTTCTTGACGAAGATGGGCAATTCCGCATCAAGGAGCATCGCTAAACCATTCAGCGGGTGGCGTTTCATGATTTCCCTCTCGATCTCGGATAGATAGCCGTTCTTATCGAGTATTTCTCGAGGGATGTATGTTTTGCCGATATCGTGCAACAGTGCGCAGACGCCGCATAATCTCAACGTTTCCATCCTCTGCTGCTCATCAAATGTCTCAAAATCCTCTTGAATCCGTTCCAGTACCTCCGGGTTTTCTCTGAGAAAGGCCCCGGTAAACCAAAGAACCTTGGTTGCATGCTCATAGCTTTGGTAGTCATGGCCGATCATTTTCGTCAGGGCAGGCAGGGAGTTAGATTCCGATATGAACCTCATGGCATTCTCGACCAGCTTTTGTGTCCGCTGCAAGTTATCCGTACTTACGGTGCTTGTTTTGAAAGACGTTTCGAAAGCAGATTTAACGACATTCGTGGACACTCTACTCAATATCGTTGCCTTCTGGTCATCCGACGCCCCTTCATTCTCAAGGATTTTCCCCAGGTTGGTCTCGAGATAATCCTCATACTTGAACGTCTCTTCGAGGTCGACAAATATGTCCTTCAGTCCGCTTTCGGTGAGTCTGGCGAGTTGGGCAGAACTGACCCGGTTGCCCTCCAAGGCCCAGAGGATATATTTCCCCTTTGCCGAGCGTACATAAATTCTAAACTCCGGTAGGGACTCAGGCACGATTGCGCCCGGAGAGATGGCCATGTAACTTCTGCCGCTCATTGCCTGCATACCTCTCTGTTTCTGTTCATCCGGTCCGCGAAGGCCCTCCGTCATCATCTGTCATGAGATGCTTTTGCGTAGCGCATATCGTAACGTGCGGTTGCCTGTCAAGACAAATGACCCCCACATAAGAAGTACGCACACTATTCGGTTTTTTACTGCGCCGTCATCCTTGACTAGCCGGGATTATTACTATATTCTCGGCTCCTTCGGGAGATTCTGGTAAGTTTCTGTCCCGAACCGATAATATCAGACCATATCATTGGCGGAGACTATATTTGATTAAACGACTGGCGTGGGCAATGATAAGATACGGGCTGATCCCCGTTGTTTACTGGCTAATCCGGCTGTACCTGTGGACGGTCAAGGTAACCATTGTTGGCGAGGAGGCCCTCTTTTCCCATCTCGACGGCGGCGGAAAGGGCATTATCGGCGTCTGGCATCAGCGGATCTTCGGCGCCCTGAGTTTCATGCACCGCATGGGCAGGTATTCCCCCTCGGCGATTGTGAGCCAGAGCAGGGATGGCGACCTTATCGCCCGGGTGTTTAAGATTTGTAATATTCGCCCCATCCGGGGCTCCAGTTCCCGGGGAGGAAGACAGGCATATCAGGAGATCCTGGCCGACCTCGCCCTGCATCCCCTTGCCGCCCATGCCCTGGATGGTCCTCAGGGGCCTCGCTGGGTAGTCAAACCTGGTCTGGTGGCCATTGCGCGGGCAAGCCAGGCGCCTGTAATTCCTGTTTATATTTCCATAAATCGGGCCTGGGCCTTGCGGAGCTGGGACCGGCTATTGATACCAAAACCCTTTAGTCGGATCATCGTCTACTGGGACAGGCCGATTGTGGTTCCCGAAAAACTGGATGAGGTTGAGTTCGAGGCCACCCGGGCCGCGCTGGAGGGGTTGATGAAAAACCGGCAACAGGCGCTGGACGATGCCTGCCGGAGCGGCAAGAAAGGAGTCGTTTTCCATGATGAAGGCCGATGAATACCTGGAGAGTTTGAAAAAACTTAAAAAGAGGAAGATCTATCTCGGAGGCAAGCTGCTGGACGATCCGGTGGATCATCCCATCATCAGGCCGTCCATCAACTCCGTGGCCCTCACCTACCGCCTCGCCGAGGAGGATGAATACGCCCCGCTGATGACAGCCACCTCCGCCCTGACCGGCAGGCGGGTGAACAGGTTTATCCATTTGCACCAGGATACGGAGGATCTGGTCAAGAAGATCAAGATGCAGCGCCTCCTGGGTCAGTTGACCGGTTCCTGCTTCCAGCGCTGCGTCGGCTGGGACGCCTTAAACGCCCTCTGGAGCACCACCCATGAGCTGGATCAGCAGTACGGCACGGCCTATCACGAGCGGCTGAAGGCCTATCTCGCGGAGTGGGAAGAGAAGGACTGGACCGTGGCGGGCAGCATGACCGATCCGAAGGGGAACCGGCGGCTCGCCCCCTCTGCCCAGGCGGATCCGGATTTGTATCTGCACCTGGTGGAGAGGAGGTCCGACGGCATGGTGGTGCGGGGGGCGAAGGTTCATCAGACGGGAATCCTCAATGCCCATGAGATTCTGGTGATGCCCACCCTGGCCCTGCGCGCTGAAGATAGGGATTACGCCGTTTCCTTTGCCGTCCCTTCCGACGCCGAGGGATTGATTTATATCTATGGCCGCCAGTCCTGCGATACAAGAAAACTGGAGCCCACCCTGACCGATGTGGGCAACATTAACTACGGCGGTCAGGAGGCCGTCGTGATCTTCAATGATGTCCTGATTCCCTGGGAGCGCGTCTTCATGTGCGGCGAATGGGATTTTGCCTCTACGCTCGTAGAGCGCTTTTCCGGTTATCACCGCCAGTCCTACGGCGGCTGCAAGGCCGGCATGGGGGATGTCCTGATCGGGGCGGCCTCGTCACTGGCGGGTTATCATGGACTGGGGAAGGCCTCCCACATCAGGGAGAAGCTCACGGAGATGATTCATCTCAACGAGACCCTCTATTCCTGCGGGATTGCCTGTTCCGCCCTGGGCCGTCCGACCCCGGCGGGAAATTTTCTGATCGATCTGCTCCTGGCGAATGTCTGCAAACTAAACGTCACTCGTTTCCCTTATGAAATCGCCAGGCTTGCCCATGATATCGCCGGGGGGCTTTTGGTTACCCTGCCATCTGATGAAGATTTTCAATCCCCGGCGGTAGGGGCGCTGCTGGAGAAATACCTGGCCGGTGATGGGACGACCTGCCAGACCCGCGAGCGACAAAAGATGTTGAGGCTCGTGGAGGCCATGACCATGGGCGCCACGGCGGCCTGCTATCTGGCCGAATCCATGCACGGCGCCGGATCGCCCCAGGCCCAGCGGATCATGATCCAGCGTCTTTCCGACCTGTCCGGAAAAGAGGCCCTCGCCCGCCATCTTGCGGGGATAGAGGAATGACAGGGGCAAGGGGTCAGGGGCCAGGGAAAGATCATTCGAGGCAATTGCAAAATTCCTGCGGACGCGACGGAGCGCGTCCCTCCAGTCTCCAAAATATGCCGTTTTCCACGCCTTTTGGAGGGCCAGGCTCCGTCGTGGCCGTCTTTACCGTGAGTTTTGCAATTGGCTCATCCTAAAAACTTTCCGCTTGTCACCTTCAGCCTTCCATTAGGCCAACATACCGCCGTCAACCACCAGGCAGGCGCCGGTGGTGTATGATGCCGCCTCTGAAACCAAATATAGCACCGCGCCCGCCATTTCTTGTGGTTGCGCCACACGTCCCAGCGGGATGGAAGGGAGGACCATGTTCAATATCTCCTGATTGTTTACCAGTGCCGAGGCGAACTTGGTGTCCGTCAGACCCGGCAGCAGGGCGTTGACCCGGATGTTGTACGGGGCCAGCTCCTTGGCATAGGCCTTGGTCATGGAGATCACCCCGGCCTTGGTGATGGAGTAGATGCCCTGAAAGGGGGCAGGCCTGATGCCGTTGACGGAGGCGACGTTGACGATTACCCCCCCTCCCTGTTCCTTCATCAGCAGGGCGGACTGCTGGCTCATGAAGAAATAGCCCTTGAGGTTCACGTCCACGGTCTTGTTCCATACACCTTCATCGGCGTTGAGCATTTCGCCGAAGTAGGGGTTTGCCGCGGCATTGTTGATGAGGATATGGAGCCTTCCGTGCTTTTTCCTGATCTCTGCCACAAGCGCGAAGATTTGCCCCGGATCTCCCGTGTGGCAGGTCATCGCCTCGGCCTGGCCACCCTGATTTCGTACCTCTGCGGCTACGGTCTCCAGGTCCGCCAGTTTGCGGCTGGTAAGAATTACATACGCCCCCCGGGATGCGAGGGTCAGGGCAATCTCCCTTCCAATGCCCCGACTGGCGCCCGTGACCAGGGCGATTTTGCCTTTCAGATTGAACAGATCCTGTTTCATGGTTTTTTCTCCTCGTGATTAAGGGGGATTCTTTCAAGGGGAGGCCTAAAACCCCAATCTCCCTCCCCTTCAAGGGGGGAGGAAGCCGGTCGTGCCCCTCCTAAGCCGATCTTCGCATTAAGCAATCACAACTTCGAGGCGGCGATTACCTGTCGGGCGGTCTGTTCCAGGACCGTCACGGCAATGATCATGGCCTGGAACCTCTCGTCTTTGGTCTGGCCGTGAAAGAAGCGGTAGTAGATCTGCTGGGCAATCACGCCCAGTCTGAAAAGCCCGAATACATAATAAAAATCAATATCGTCGATGCGAATACCCATCTTTCCCGCGTAACGTTCGATCATTTCCGCCCTGGTCAAGGCCCCCGGCATGGCCGTGGTGGGCACCATGCTGATCATCTGCATTTCCGGTGAATCAAAACGATCCACCCAGTAGGCGAGCGATCCTCCCAGGTCCATGAGGGGATCGCCGATGGTGGCCATCTCCCAGTCGAGTACGCCGACTATCTTCATGGGGTCCTGACGAGCGAGAACGAGGTTGTCGAGCCGATAATCGTTATGGATCACCGAAACCCGGCCCGCCTCGCCGGGCATTTTGTCCGCCAGCCAGGCCATCACCCCTTCACAGTCCGGCGCATCCTCCGTCCGGGCCTGCCGGTAACGTTCGCTCCATCCTTCCACCTGCCGCCGGACATAGCCGTCGGGTTTGCCAAAATTCTCCAGCCCCGCTTTACGGTAGTCCACATGATGAAGTTCCACCTGGACATCAATCATGTTTTCGCATAGCTTCCTTGCCTCTTCCGGGGAAAATGTCAGTCCTGCCGGCAGTTGACGACGGAGAATGATTCCTCTGATCCGTTCCATCACATAAAAGGGAGAGCCGATGACGGACTCATCCTCCATATAGGCCAGGGGTTTTGGGCAGTAGGGGAAAATTGGCTGGAGGGCCTTTTGTATCCGGTATTCCCTGCCCATATCGTGGGCGGACTTTGCCTTCCGCCCGAAAGGAGGCCGGCGCAAAACGAGCTCGCGCCCGTCAAAGCAGAGCAGGTAGGTCAGGTTGGAATGCCCCCCGGGGAATTGGGTGACGGTAAGGGGGCCTCTGAGGTCCGGGATCGAATCCCGGAGATACCGCTCGACGGCGCGGAAATCAAATTCCTCGCCCGCCCTGATGGATTGGGTGGAGTCTTCCATGGTCGCATTCCCTCTTTGAATTATGAAGCTCTTGCCGTAACCTTCCAAGATGAACGGGACGCCTCCGGCAGATCTCGCAGAGCTTCCTCAGTACCCCCGGAGAATCCTTTTGGCCACCGACATCTTGTGGACCTCGTCGGCCCCATCGTAGATTCTGGCGGCCCGCTCATGCCGGTAGAAAAAGGAGATAATCGTGTCATCCGTCATCCCCAAACCCCCGTGCACCTGGAGGGCGCGGTCTATCACCTTTTGCATGACATCGGCGACGAAGAATTTGATCAGGGAGACCTCTTCGCGGGCCTCCTTGTGGCCAAGATGCTCCATCTTCCACGCCGCATGGAGGATCATGAGCCTGGCCGCCTGAATCTCCGCGGCGCTTTCGGCAATCCAGGCCTGGATGATCTGTTTCGTGGCCAGAGTCTTGCGGTCCGGGCTGATGATCCGTTCATTGGCCCGCCGGCACATGAGATCGAATACCCGGTTGCAGATGCCGATCCATCTCATGCAGTGGTGGATCCTTCCCGGTCCGAGCCGCTCCTGGGCGATGACGAATCCGTGCCCCTCCGGTCCCAGCAGATTGGCCAGGGGCACCCGGCAGGATTGATAAAGGATCTCGGCATGGCTCGCGTAGTCGCTCCCGGTGTGGCCCATGACGGAGATGTTGCGGACCAGGTTGAACCCGGGCGTATCCGTGGGCACAATGATCATGCTGGCCCGGAGATAGGGGGGGTTCTCCGGGTTGGTAACGGCCATGACGATGGCGAACCGGGACCCGTCCGCGGCGGTGGAATACCATTTCTGCCCGTTAATCACATAATGGTCTCCCTCCTTGACCGCCGTGGTATCCAGCATAACCGGGTTTGATCCGGGCAGCTCCACTTCGGTCATGGAAAAACAACTCCGGATTTTTCCTTCCACGAGCGGAAGGAGGTATTCCCCCTTCTGGCCCTCGGTGCCATACTTGTGAAGGATTTCGATATTGCCCGCGTCCGGGGCCTGACAGCCGAAGACGTAATGTCCCAGCGGGCTTGCGCCGAGCACCTCGGAAACCAGGCCGTGCTCCACCAGATCGAGGCCCATGCCGCCATACTGGGGCGGGTGGTTCGGCGCCCAAAGCTCCATGGCCTTCACCAGCCGGCGCTTTTCTTCGAGAACGGGAAGCAGGCTGCGGAAATCCTTGGTAAAGAATTCCTGCTCCAGCGGCAGAAGCTCCTTCTGCACAAACTCCTTCATCATCCCGATTACGACCTGCATCTTTTCAGAAACGCTAAAATCCATTGGCAGCCACCTCCTGAGGGGGATTTAGAAACAAAATCTTGTTCTTAAAATAAGCCTGTATATCCCATAAAAAGGTCTCTAACGATACGTGATAAGGGAGGCGTCTCCGGCAAGTTCCAGATGAGCCGCGTTGTTGAAGGAAGCAAGAGTCAGCCGGTCCTCACTGTAGATCAATCTGGTCAGGGAGGTGTTGATTACCTGCCAGGACATTTTAACCGCCATGAGATCGGAAAGGCCGAGGGATGCCTGCACTGCCGCGGAGATGGGTCCGCCGGAGGTGAAAACTAAAATGTTTTTACCGCGGCCGTTTTCCCTCTTTACCTTGTCCAGTCCATGTCTGACACGGTTCTTGAAATCTTCCCAGCGTGGAAGGTCCGATGTGCGGAAATCGCCGCCCACCCAGCGCCCCACAAGCAGTTCAAAGGCCCGCTGAAAGGCCTTCTTGTCTGCCATGTTGCTGATATCCCTCAGGAGCGAGGGGTCTTCTTCGGCCAGTTCACTAACCAGGGTGGTGACGATAGCCGCCGAATCATATTCGTTAAACTCCGGGAGTATCCGCAGGGGTGGCGGGCAGACGCCCCTCTCTTCAAAGGCCGCGGATATTTCCCGCGCGGTATCGAGCTGCCTTTTCATTTCACCGGAATAGAGGGCCTGAACGGGCAGGGAGGTGTTGAGGAGATATTCTCCCAGTATCCTCGACTGGCGCCGGCCCCGGTCGGACAACTCATCGTAATTGGCGCTGCCAAAGGAGGCCTGGCCGTGCCTCACGAGGTAGATACTGCTCATGGTTCTCTCTCCGGGGTGGTGGGATTGACGGGGGATTTAAACACAGCTCGGAGAGGGGGTCAAGGTGAAATCCGGCGTCCTGCATATGCTGTTGCCGGGGAATTAAGGGGGAATAATCGGGGAATAATCGGGGGACATAATACCAGTGCGGCCGGGCAAGGTCGTGTAATCCAGCGGGTGTGAATCCCGCCCCGGAAGGAAGGCCATCCACCGGGTAGCGAGTCCTTGGAGGTCTGGTGGCAACATCGGGCTTTAAGCGTAGGACAGC
>JAXMLI010000071.1:0-24185 GCA_034368785.1 Smithellaceae bacterium
AACTCAAGGTGTCTCCAGACTTTTTACGAGGTGGTTACGGATGAAAGGATACGCGCTTCCGGGAAACTGGCAGGCCCATTTCTTCCTCGTCATCGGGGTGGCGGTCCTGGCCTTTCCCGTTTACCTGGCCCTGATCGGCTCCACCTGGGATGCCGGCACGATCGCCCGGGGGCAGATGCCCCTCTATCCGGGACCGGACGCCCTCGCCAACTATCTCCAGGCCTGGGGATCGGGTTCGGGCCAGCGGGTCATGGGGGCGCCGGTGGAGACGATGATGTTCAACAGCCTCGTCATGGCGCTCGCCATCAGCTTCGGCAAGATTGCCATTTCCCTCATCTCCGCCTACGCGGTCGTTTTCTTCCAGTTTCCCGGCCGGATGTTTTTCTTCTGGATGATCTTCGTCACCCTCATGCTGCCCGTGGAGGTGCGGATTATCCCCACCTACAAGGTCGTGGCCGATCTGGGGATGATCGATTCCTATCTCGGATTGACCATTCCCCTCATCGCTTCCGCCACGGCCACCCTCCTCTTCCGCCAGTTCTTTCTCACCATCCCCGATGAACTCGTCGAGGCGGCCCGGATGGACGGGGCGGGACCGATGCGTTTCTTCTGGGACACGGTCCTCCCCCTTTCCCGGACGAACATCGCCGCGCTTTTCGTCATCATGTTCATCTACGGCTGGAACCAGTACCTCTGGCCCCTCTTGATCACCACGAGCAAGGAAATGGGCACCATCGTCATCGGGATCGTCAAGATGATCGGCACCGGCGACGCCCAGACGGACTGGCAGATCATCATGGCGGCGACGATCCTCGCCATGCTTCCGCCGGTCATGATCGTGATTTTCATGCAGCGCTGGTTCGTCAAGGGCCTGGTGGATGCGGATAAATAAAGGAGCAGTCTTAATGAACGACGCGCATATAAGAATTGTGAACATCAGAAAAAACTTCGGCAAGGTCCGGGTCATCGAGGGGGTGAACTGCGACATCAGGGAAAGTGAATTCATCGTTATCCTGGGACCCTCGGGCTGCGGCAAATCCACCTTGCTCAGGATCATTGCCGGGCTCGAAACGGCCACGGAAGGGGACATCCTTATCGGCGGGAACATCGTAAACCAGGTGGAACCAAAGGACCGCAATATCGCCATGGTATTTCAGAATTACGCCCTCTACCCCCACATGACGGTCTGGAACAACATGGCCTACGGTCTCAAGGTCCGCAAGATGCCCAAGGCGGAAATCGAGACCCGGGTTAAGAAGGCCGCCGATATCCTGGGGCTGGACGGCCTCATGCACCGCACCCCGCGGCAGCTGTCGGGCGGCCAGCGTCAGCGCGTCGCGATGGGGCGGGCCATCGTCCGGGACCCCGCGGCCTTTCTCTTCGATGAGCCGCTTTCCAACCTCGATGCCAAGCTCCGGGTCCAGATGCGCCTCGAGATCAAGAAACTCCACCAGGCCGTCCGGACCACGAGCATTTACGTGACCCATGACCAGGTGGAGGCGATGACCCTGGCGGACCGGCTCATCGTCATGAACGCGGGACATTTCGACCATGTGGCCACCCCCATGGAGGTCTATGACCGGCCGGCCACCCTTTTCGTGGCGGGCTTTATCGGCTCGCCGGCAATGAATATCATCCCGATGGAACTCGCCTCAGAGGGAAACGCGGTCAAGGTGCCAGGCGGCCCTTCGCTGCCCCTGGCACAGAGGTTCAGTAATCCCCGCGATACGACGGTAATGGTGGGAATGAGACCGGAGCATATTACCCTGGCTCAGGATGAAACAGGCGTCTTCCAGATTAATGTGGAACTGGTGGAAGTCCTGGGCGCCGACACCCTGGTCCACGGTCCGCTGGATCGGGAGCATATGATCACCATCCGCCTTCCCGGCAGTAGCAGGGTCGCGCCGGGTGATAAATTGAACCTTCAGATCAGACCGGAGAAGCTCCATCTCTTCGATCGGGAGACGGAGATGAGGTTGAATTAGACGACGTAAGGCGGAGGAGGCCTAAAGCCCCGAGCTCCCTCCCCTTCAAGGGGAGGGTCGGGGTGGGGATGGGGTCAAATGACCGCGCCACAAGAAACCCCATCCCCCTCCTAACCTCCCCCTTGAAGGGGGAGAAACCAGGCAGTGCCTCTTCTGAGGCCCCCCTTGAAGGGGAGGGATTAGGCAGGCAGTGCCGCCCCCAAGGCCTCCCTTGAGAGGGGGGAGGAATCTGGCGCGGCCCCTTCACGCCTCGCCAATGGCTACGAGGACTGCCAGGAGACGCCGGTGGATCGCCTTTCCGCCGCGGGAACCCCTTCCCGGTCGAGCCACCGTTCATATTCGTACATCCGGGCCAGTGCCTTGACGGCCCGTTCGGGGGTGGAAAAGGAAATTCCTTTGAAGCGGCAGTCTTTCACGTCCGTTACCGTATGGACGTTTTCCTCGGCGAAAAGATTCACCGCCATCACGGGTTTTTGATATTTTTCCATCATCCTTGTGATCCGCTCGATATACTGAAGTTCATAGCCGCCCAGGACCCCGGGGATCTTGTCCAGGGTCTCCGTATCGAAGGTGGGATCGGCGATCCGGGTGGAGCTGATCATGAACTTGACAAACGAAAGCTGTCCCAGGATGCCCATGTGGATCACCGCGTCGCACTGATCCCATTTAAGCAGTTCCTCGATGATGGAGGCGGAGATGTTGTGGTTGAATTCGGCCACCAGATCGATCGGGTTGGAGTGGCTCCAGTATGCAGGGAGAAACTGATTGATCCGGGTAATTATATCGGCGCTCAATTCAGGCACCTCCAGACCGTATTCCATACAGAGATCGGCCGCTACGACCCCCCAGCCGCCGCCCATGGTGAGGATGCCCACCCGCCGCCCCTTGGGAAGGGGAAGGGAGGAAAAGACGGCGGAGAGATCCAGCAACTCCATGGGCTGTTCCACCATGATGATGCCGGATTGCCGGCAGGCGGCAGTAAATATCTTCAGGTTGGAGGCCAGGGCGCCGGTATGGCTGGCCGCCGCCCGGAATCCGGCCTTTGTGCGGCCTCCCTTGAGCACCACCACCGGTTTCTTCTTCCCGACCCGGCGGGCGGCCTCGATAAAGCGACGTCCGTTTTTTATGCTTTCCAGGTAGAGCACCACCGTATCCGTGAGCTCATCTACCTCGAAACCCTCCAGGTAATCTTCAATGGTGATCATCGCCTCATTGCCGGAGCCACAGAAGGCCCTGATGCCGATTCCCTCCTGCTGGGCAAAGGCGAGGAGTTGGGTGCCCAGGTTGCCCGATTGGGAGACCAGGGCGGTCGATCCCGGCTTCGGCCTCACGTGGGTTCCGGTGCAGTAAAGGAGGTCGTGGGGATTGCAGATGCCCATGGTATTGGGTCCCAGGAGGAGAATGCCCGCAGCCCGGGCCGCCCGGACGAGTTCCTTTTCCAGCCGGATGCCCTTCTCTCCGGTTTCGCTGAATCCGGAGGTGATCAACAGCATGTTTTTGATCGCCTTCTGCTGCAGTTCCGGGATCAGATCAAGCACAGAGGCCGCGGGAACGGTAACTACCGCCAAGTCAACGCTGCCCGGTATATCGAGGATTGATTTATAAACGGGACGGCCGGCGATAACCCCGCCCTTCTGATTGACCAGGTAAATGTCGCCTTGGAAGTTTCCGGCTACCGCATTGGTAAAGAGCATGTTGCCCCACTTTCCGAACGAAGCGGAGGCGCCAATAAAGGCAATTGATCTGGGGTAGAAGAGATTGCGGATCGCCCGGGGTTCAATGGCCGGTCGCTCTTCCGCCGGTTCCCGAGGCTCGCCGAGAACAACGAGCGCGTCCACTGCGGTGACGGTGCCGTCGGGGCCGACCAGGAGGGGATTTATATCCACCTCGGCGATCTGGTCGTTTTCCATCCCCAGCCGGGAGAGACCCACCAGGGTATTGATGAGGGACTGCCTTTCGGCGGCCTTTTCCCCCCGGAACTCATCGAGCAAACCGCCGGCCCTGATCTCTTCGAGCATATGCGCCGCCTGGGATTCATCGAGCGGCGCCACCCGGAAAACCACGTCATCCAGCGCTTCCGTCAGGACACCGCCTAAACCGAACATGACTACCGGCCCGAACTGCCGATCCCGGAACAAACCGGCGAGAAACTCCCGCCTTCCCCGGAGCATGGGCTGGAGGATGAACCCCTCCAAATCTTCCCCGGCGGCTTCCTGAATCTCGCGGGCCGCCGCTTTCAGTTCATTAGCGCTGTTAATGTTCAGTCGGACCAGGCCCCGTTCTGTCTTATGGGTGATCCTCGCCCCCAGCGCTTTTATGACGAGCGGAAATCCCACTTCACGGGCCTTTTCGATAACTTCGTCCAGGGAGAAGGCCAGGCTGTCCTTTACCACCGGCACCCCGTAATTGGAGAGGAGTTGCTTGGCCTCGGCCTCCGTGAGGGTGTTTCGGCCTTCTTTCCCGGCTTTTTCGAGCAAGTTAATAGTTGTCATAGCGTGTCTTTCGTATTTCTCCCCGTTAACCACATGTAACTACTAAGCTAGATGGACTGTAGGCTTTTAGTCTGTAGGAACGCGCCAGGCAAGACCATTTATTATAGGTCAGGCGTCCCGCCTGACATTTGATGATTAATGGTTCCCGTCCTTTGCTGGGCCGGTCAGGCGGGACGCCTGACCTATTTTATAATATATGACCTATTTTGTTACTTCAGCCTAAACAACCTGAGTAGTTACAACCACATTATCTTAAGGCGCCTGGTCTTTCCCGGCCAGGCGGTCAGACCCGGTCCTCCCGGGCGATGATGGCCTCTAAAATTTCGGCGGCATCCTGCACCAGCATTGGACAAAGCTCCTTCATGACCCCCCGCTCTTTGGCCAGAGCGTAGTTTTCGGCGGTGCTGATGTCACAGTTGAGCAACTCGCGACAGGTGACGGCGCCCCGACGCTCCCGGAATATCCCGACCAGCTCCCGGACGAGGGCATAGCCAAGTTCACGGGCCTCGCGGTTTTTCGCGTCCAGGGGACCATATTTCCAGCCCAGGACCATGGTGGCCCCCGTCAAGGCGCCACAGACCTCTCCGGCGCGGCCCAAGCCCCCTCCGAAGCAGGAACCGAGCCTTACCGCCACCTCGGGGGGAAGGCCAAGGGGGGGGCCGTAAGTGGCAATAATCGACTGACAGCAATTCATCCCTTCCCGTGAGGCTTGTACCGCCTCGGCAATCTTTTCTGACATTAACATTCCTCCTGTTGATTATTTGTCACTATAAAGGTGTTTAGGCTATTCTGCACGAATGTCCGGTTAGAAAATTGCGATTGTCCTTATCAGGTTCTTTTTGGGGCACAATGGCCGTCCTTGTTGGGCCTTCTCCCTCCCCTTCAAGAGGAGGCCTAAAACCCCAGTCTCCCTCCTAACCTCCCCCTTGAAGGGGGAGGAATCTGCCAGTGCCTCTCCTAAGGCCCCCTTGAAGGGGGAGGAACAAAACCCGAACCAAAAAGAGTATTTATGGATGAAGCAAAAAGCTAACGGGACATTGCCGATCTATCTGATTCAAAATCATCCCTCCGCTCCCGCCGCCTTTCTCAGGCGGTCCAGGATCATCAGGTCCAGACCATCCCTGGCCGGATAAGGTTCGGAAATAATCAGCTCCACGCCCTGGCTGTCCAGCTCACGAAGGATGCCAAAAAGCCGGCGGGCCACCGTCCGGGAGCGGGCGCCGGCGTGGACAAAGAGGCAGTTATCATAACGGCTGTCCTGATGAAAACCGATTACGGCAATTTTTCTTTCACGGCCGGCCTCGGTGATGAGGGTACAGATTTTTTCCCGAAAGTCCTCTCCTTCCACCAGGATCATCCGGGCGCGCGGGGCGTAATGCCGGTACTTCATCCCCGGAGATTTTGGCTGGAATGTATCTTCCCTTTCCCCGGCTGGAATGACTGGTCCGATAATCGCCTCGATTTGCGCCGCCGTTACCGCCCCGGGGCGCAGGATTTTAGGGTATCGGCCGGTAAAATCCACCACCGTGGATTCCATGCCGATCGGGGTGCTTCCGCCGTCGATGATCAGGTCGATCAGTCCTCCCAAATCTTCTCTCACATGTCGCGCCCTGGTCGGGCTCGGCCGGCCGGAGAGATTGGCCGAGGGCGCCACCAGGGGTGTCCCGGCGGCGCGGATCAGGGAGAGCGCGATCGGATTGGCGGGCATCCGGATCGCCACCGTGGACAAGCCCGCGGATACCTCCGCGGGGACATGCGCCTTTTTTTTCAGCACCAGCGTGAGGGGACCGGGCCAGAATTTCTCGGACAAAGCCCTGGCCCGGCGGGGGAAGGACCGGGCCAGGTTCGCCAACATGGAGCGGTCGGCGATGTGAACGATCAGGGGATTATCGCGAGGTCTTCCCTTGGCGATGAATATCTTCTCAATCGCCGCCGGGTTGAAGGCGTCCGCTCCCAGGCCATAGACCGTCTCGGTGGGAAAGGCCACAAGCCCCCCCTCTTTGATCACACGGGCGGCCCGGGCGATTTTATCTTCGTCCGGCGCCGTTTTTTTTATCTTTAGAATAACCGTCATTACCATCGTTTGTTGTAACCGTTCACGGGGGCCAGGGGTCGGAGATCAGGGGTCGGGGTCTGGTCTTCTTCTCGATAGCTTATTATCCTTACTGGCTTCCCCTGACCCCTGCCCCCTGACCCCACTCAGCAGGTTCTCAGTGTTTGAAGTGTCTCCGGCCCGTAAAGATCATCGCCATTCCGTGTTCATCCGCGGCCTTGATGACCTCCTCGTCCCGGAGGGACTCGCCAGGTTCAATTATTGCCCTGATCCCCGCCTCGGCGGCCAGGTCGATCCCGTCCCGGAAGGGGAAGAAGGCATCGGAGGCGAGAACGCAGCCGCTGGTGGGCAGGAGGGATTTCATCCGGGCGATCCGGACCGAATCCACCCGGCTCATCTGGCCCGCGCCGACCCCGACGAGCTGTTCCTTCCCGGCGATGACGATGGCGTTGGACTTTACGTGTTTCACCACCCGCCAGGCGAAATCTAGCGCGGCATACTCCTCCTCCGTGGGGGTTCGCCTGGTCACCACCTTGCCCTGGCGGATATCAAAAGGATCGGTATCCCGGTCCTGCACGAGGAGCCCGCCTCCTACCCGGCGCAGTTCCAGTCCTTCCGGATGGGCGGACAGATCCGCCCCAACGGCGAGCAGGCGCACATTCTGTTTGGCCTGAAGGATCGCCAGCGCCTCGTCTTCGAAGCCGGGCGCGATGACAACCTCCAGGAAGGTCTTGATCAGTTCCTCCGCCAGGGCCTTATTTACTGTTCTGTTCAGGGCGACGATGCCGCCGAAGGCGGAAACGGGATCCGTTTGCATGGCCTTGATGTAGGCCGCGGCAATGTCGGCGGAGACGGCGGCGCCACAGGGGTTGGCGTGTTTGATGATCGTGGCCGCCGGTCTTTCAAAATCACAGATCATTTGCCAGGCGGCGTCGGCATCCATAATGTTGTTGTAGGACAATTCCTTCCCCTGGAGCTGTTTCGCCGAGGCGATGGACCGGGGCGGCGGGGTTAGTTCCCGGAAAAAGGCGGCCTTCTGCTGTGGGTTTTCCCCGTAGCGGAGGTCCTGGGCCTTGGTAAACTGGAGACTGAAGGTGGCAGGAAAGGGGCTCTCCTCCCCGCCAGGGGCGGAAAACCGGCCGAGATAATTGGAGATGGCCCCGTCATAGCGCGCGGTAAGCTGAAAGACCTTGACGGCGAGCTGATAATTTGTCGTTTCCGCGATCCCTCCGCCCCTGGCGGCAAGTTCCTTCGCAATCGGGGCATAGTCCGCCGGATCGGTGATGACCGTGACAAAGGGGTGGTTCTTGGCCGCGGCCCTGAGCATGGTGGGTCCGCCGATGTCGATATTCTCGACGGCCTCGGCTAGCGTTACCCCGGGTTTGGCCACCGTTTCTTCAAAGCGGTAGAGGTTGATGATCACCATATCGATGAGGCCGATTCCGTGTTCCCGGAGGGACTTCAGGTGATCCTCCTTGTCCCGTTCGGCCAGGATTCCTCCGTGGATGGTCGGGTGGAGGGTCTTGAGACGGCCGTTCATCATTTCCGGGAAGCCGGTGTAGGCGGAAACATCCACCACTTCAATGCCGTTGTCGCGCAAATGTACCGCCGTGCCGCCGGTGGAGATGATTTCCACCTGATATTTTTTGAGTTCCTTCGCGAATTCGGCGATTCCTGTCTTGTCGGTGACGCTGATCAGCGCCCTTTTAATTGTGTTTGTTTTCATCGAGTTTCCTTTCTGTTGTCGCTTAGTAACTATTCAGTCTGTTTAGGTCTGTTGGCCGAAGTAACAAAATACTAACAAAATAGGTCAGGCGTCCCGCCTGACCTATAATAGGTGGGACACCTGACCTGTGATAGGCGGGACGCCTGACCCATTATGACAGGCGGATGCCCGGCTCTCCAGGAAAATAATTATCTGTCGAATTTTCTGCCCAATCTCTCCATATGTCGCATTCGTTTTTCAATCAGGGGCGCCGTGCCGATATCCCGCCGGTGATCCACCCAGCCGGAGATGGCCCCGGCCGCCTTCTCGGCAATCATTTCCGCCTCTGCCAGAGTTTCGGCGATTCCCACCAGCCCCACGGCCCGGGAACTGGTCATATAAAGGCCGTCGGCCCTCCTGTCAACGGAGGAATAGTAGATCCGCGCCGCGCCGGTCTCGCCAATGCCGATTTTCAGGTCAACGATTTTATCCGGTGCCGGTGAATCCTCATTGGCGAGGGCGTAATTCTTCGGGACCAGGTATTTACAGACGGTGGCCTTTTTTTCCCATTCAATTTCCCGCTGGTCCAGGGTGCCTTCGATGAGGGCCTGACAAAGATCAACAAAATCGGTTTTCAGCAGGGGCAGGACATTCATCGCCTCCGGATCGCCAAAACGGGCGTTGTATTCCAGGAGCCGCACCCCGGTTTTCGTCACCATGAAACCGCCGTACATTACCCCGTGGTAATATTCACCGGTCTCCCGGTAGAGGGCGGACGCCACCTCGGCGGTAATGGCCAGGCTCTTGGCGATATCATGGGCGGTAAGGAAGGGAAGGGCGTGATCCGCCAGGGAATAGGAGCCCATGCCTCCCGTGTTGGGTCCCGTGTCATCGGCGAAGCGGCGCTTGTGATCCTGCACCGCGGGCATGGCAACCACATGTTTCCCGTCACAGAGGCACTGGAGGGAAAATTCCTCTCCGTCGAGCTTCTCCTCAATGATCATCCGGGGATGTTCGGCCAGGATCTGCCGGCAGAGGGCGAGGGCCTCGGCACGGGTCTGGAAATGTTCCCCCTGGACCAGGACGCCCTTTCCGCCCGTGAGGCCGTCGGGTTTGATCACCACCTCCGGGATCTCGGCCAGAAATTCTTCCACCCCGGCCAGGTCGGTAAATATCTTATATCTGATGTTTCCTTCTATTCCGTATTTGGCCAGGAGATCCCTCGTGAACGATTTAGAGGTCTCCAGCCGGGCGAGGCTCCTGGAGGGTCCCACGGCGGGGATGCCGGCCTCCCGGAGGGCATCGACTACACCATTGTTAAGGGGATCTTCCGGCCCCACCAGCGCAAAATCGACCTGTGAGGACCGGGCGAAGCTCACGATCTCCGCCAGCCTTTCGTAGCTGCCCAGCCTGATCCCCGCGGCCAGATCGGCGATGCCCGGGTTGTTGGCCTTCATGTAGGCAAACAGCAGGGGGCTTCTCTTTGATCTCATGATTGCTTCGGCCAGGGCGTGTTCCCTGGCCCCGTTGCCGATTAATAATACCCTGGTCATCTCGTCCGCTCCGGATTGATCAGCCATCAGATGGGCAAAGGTCTCGCCAGCCCATAAATCGCCCTCCGTAGATAGCCGAAAAGAGTCGAGCAGTCAAATCCAAATCGTGCTCGCTTGCCAGGGAGTCCGATTAAAAGAGGATTTGTTTTTCCCGGTAAATCTGCTAAAAGGAAGTCAGGGTCTTATCCCATGGCCCGAGGGAGACGGATTTCAGGCAGGACGGGGTAGCGCCCGCTCCTAATGCCGTCTAAAGGAATAACACACTAAGACGCACACCTTGGAAGAATCACTTAATCTCAAGATTTTTTTAATCTTTCTTCTCTCCATCCTCTCAGGGCTCTTTTCCTGTTCCGAGGCGGCCCTTTTTTCCTTGAACCCGCTCCGAATTCATAAGATGGAGGAAGATAAGGCCCCCTTCCTGACCTTTGTCAAGCGCCTCCTGGCCCGGCCACGACGACTGCTCATCACCATCATCGTGGGAAATGAGGCGATAAACATTTCCATGACAGTCCTGATCGCCTCCGTTTCGATCACCCTCTTTGCCGAAGAGGGCCAGTGGTTGGCCATTGCCTTCGCCACGCCGTTACTGCTCATTTTTAACGAGGCCATTCCCAAGACCCTGGGCGTCACTCAGCCGTCGTTGTATTCTTCCTATCTTTCGCCTCTAATCTGGGCGTTCTGCCAACTGTTGAAGCCCGTGACCTGGCTGTTCGAAAAGGCGACCGGTTTTATCATCGCCCTTTTTCCCCAAGCCTCACCGGAAAGGGGAAGCAGCCTCACCGAGGAGGAATTCAAGAACCTGATCGATCTGGGGCAAAAGGAAGGCGCCCTGGAGGAGGTGCAGCGGGACCTGATCCATCGGGTTTTTCTCATGAATGATCAGCCCGTATCAGAGGTGATGATTCCCCGGGTGGATATGTTCTGCCTGCCCATTTCCCTCGGAAGGGATGGCCTGAAGCGAGAAATAATCCGCTCCCGGCACTCCCGGGTGCCGGTGTATGGCACGGACAGGGATGACATCCTGGGCATCCTGATGGTTCGCGACCTGCTTCAGGCCGGGGATGACCCTGATCTTTCCTATCCTGAGAGGTTGCTTAAGAGACCATACTTCGTGCCGATGGAAATGACGGTGGGGAGGCTGCTCCATGATTTCCAGCTGAGAAAGATCCAGATGGCCATTGTGGTGGATGAGTTCGGCGGCGTTTCCGGCCTAGCCACCCTGGGGGACATTCTGGAAGGCCTTTTCTCTGACATGTACGATGATCATGGTCTCAGGGACATTATGAAAAGGCAGCTTGATGAAAGGAGCTGGCTTGTCTCGGGGCGTCTGCCGATTGATGAATTGATCGAAATAACGGGCCTGGAGATTCCTGCGGACGAGGTGGAGACGGTGGGAGGATTTGTATTCCACCTCTTCGGCAAGCTGCCTGCCCGTGGCCAGACTATTAACTACGGACCGTACAGTTTCACCGTGGAAGAGATGAAACGGGCCAGAATCTGGAAGGTCAGGGTTGTCAGGCAGGAGGAGGCGAGCGATGGATAGCATCTCTTCCCTCCTGCTCGTTATGGCCTGCCTCATCCTGGAGGCCCTCTTCTCCGGGGGGGAACTGGCCCTGGTCTCTTCCGATATCAACCGTGTGCGTTACCTGGCCAGGAAGGGCGACCCGGCCGCGCGCCGCACCCTCCGTCTCCTGGAGAAGCCGGAAAGGTTTCTGGCCACCACCCTGGCCGGGACGAATCTCTGCGTAATCACCGCGACCGCCACTGCCACGGCCTTTTTCATCTCCCACTTCGGCGCGGGCAAGGGAGAGATCCTCTCGGTGCTGGTGATGGTTCCCACGATGCTTTTCCTGGGGGAAATCATTCCCAAGACCGTCTTCCATCACAACGTGGACAGGGTTGCCCTGAGGATATCCGGATTTATCTGGATTGTCTCGCTGATCTTCTATCCCCTGGTGTTGATTATTACCCGTATTACCCGGGGAACGGCGGGGGGCGCCGGAAAGGAAAAGGATCTCGCCTCTTCCTGCATTACCAAGAGCGGGCTCAGGTACCTCCTGAAAAGTAGGGGTTCCGGGAGCGATATGCTGGCGCATGAGCAGGCGATGGTCCAACGAATCCTCGATTTTTCCGAGCTGAACGTGGGCAGGGTAATGGTAGGCCTTTCCACCATGACAGTCCTGCCCGCTTCCGCGACCATGGAAGAGGCGGCGGGCTTATTTGCCGAAAAGAAGTACCTGCGTATCCCTGTTTACCGCAATCAGACCTTTAATATTGTCGGAATAATCCATTACCATGACCTGCTCCATGTCCTCCATAACCAGGGTCACGTGACCATCGCCGGTGACAGCATCGAAGGCCTCATCCAGGACGGTATCCTCTTTGTCCCGGAGAATAAACTGGCCAAGGAACTGCTTTTGGAACTCAGGGAACGGGGCGAGCAACTGGCGATCGTAGTGGACGAGTACGGCGGCGCCGTGGGCATGGTAACAACGGAAGACATCCTGGCCGAGATCGTAGGGGAACTGGATGAGCGGGACGCGATCTACCGGAAGATTGCCCCTGGCCGGTACATCTTTCAGGCGCAGGTATCGCTGGAGAAGATAAACCAGCTGTTGCCCGTCTCCCTGCCCGTGGGGGATTATGAAACGCTGGGGGGGTTTCTTCTGGCCCGGATGGGGAAGATTCCCCGGCGAAGGGAAACCCTTCAATACGGACAGGTGCGTTTCATTATTGAGGACGCCGATCCCAGATCGATCCGGGAGGTGATGACCATTTTTCCGCCGGAGTTGGAGAAGGATAAGGATGAATGATATGACCATTGGAGAGGGTAAAGAACCCGCGGCCCTGATCCTCGCGGCCGGCAGGGGAACGAGGATGAAATCGGACATGGCGAAGGTACTCCACCTGCTCGCGGGCAGGCCGCTCCTGGCCTATGTGGTGGATGCGGCCAGGGGGATCGGGGCCGGAAGGATCGTTGCCGTGGTTGGTCATCAGGCGGAGGAGGTCCGGGAGGCGTTTCGGGACGACGGACTGGTATTTGTTGAGCAGAGACCCCAGCTCGGCACTGGTCATGCCGTCCAGGTGGCGAGAAAGGCCTTTGCCGACTTCGTGGGTCCCGTCCTGATTCTTTGCGGTGACGTGCCCCTCCTCAAGGTTGAGACGCTACGGCAATTTCTGGCTTTTCACCGTGACCGGGAGGCCGTACTGACCCTCTTTACCGCGAGATTGGACAATCCCCACGGGTATGGCCGGGTGGTGATGGATGAAAACAACGCGCTGCTAAGGATCGTGGAGGAAAGGGACGCCACGGCGGAAGAGAAAAAGATCCGCGAGATCAACACGGGGATTTACTGCGTGGAAAGCCCCTTCCTCTTCGAGGCCGTGTCTGGAATAGGCAGGGACAATGCCCAGGGGGAGTATTACCTGACCGATATCATCGCTGTAGGCAGAGAGCGGGGAATCAGGATGGTCTCTTACCTGGCCCGGGATCCTGCGGAGGTGATGGGGATCAATACCCCTGATGACCTGGCCGGGGCGGAGAAGGTCCTCCTGGCGAGGGCAACAGGATGACCCTGAAAATCGGCGATCTTGCCCTGAGAAATAATCTGGTGTTGGCCCCCCTCGCGGGAATCACCAGCCTGCCCTTCCGGCTCATGATCCGCGAGTTCGGCGCCGGTCTCGCATTTACCGAAATGGTCAGTGCCGCCGGCCTGACGAGAAGCATAGAAAGGACCTTTCACTACCTTGCCTCCTCCGTGGATGACCGGCCCCTCGGGGTCCAGATCTTCGGCGCCGATCCGGCCGTCTTGGCCGCTGCCGCCCGGATCGTTACGGATCACGGGGCGGACCTCGTGGATATCAATATGGGATGCCCCGTTCCCAAGGTGATCAGGACCGGCGCCGGGGCCGCTTTGATGAAAGATCCCGGCCTGGTGAAGCGGATTGTCCGCGCCGTGCGAGCGAGTACCCCCTTGCCCCTGACGGTGAAGATCCGCGCCGGCTGGGATCGGGAACAGCTCAATGCCTTGGAGATCGGACAGATTGCCGAGGAAAACGGCGCCGACTGTGTGATTCTCCATGCCCGCACCGCCCGCCAGGGATTTGGCGGCCATGCGGATTGGGAGGTGATCGCCCGGGTGAAGAGCGGTCTGGGCATACCGGTAATCGGCAACGGGGATGTGCGAAACGGTCAGGACGCGAAAAGAATGATTGATACTACCGGTTGTGACGGGGTCATGATCGGCCGTGGCGCCCTGGGCAATCCCTGGATATTTCTCCAGGCAGGCCGGGTCCTCAGGGGCGAGGCTCCTCCTCCGGCCCCGAGCCCGGCGGAACGGGAGAAAATACTCCTTCACCATTATCAGCTTACCAGGGATCTTGTCGGTCCCGCGCGGGCGATAAAGGATTTTCGCCCTCATCTGCTATGGTACACGAAGGGACTCCACGGCGGGGCGGAGCTGAGACGTCAGATCTCTTCCTGCAGGAGCGAAACGGATATTCAGGGTCTTTTGAGCCAGTTTATCGCGGAGTACAAATGATGACGACTTCGTAAAAAGTCCGGATGCTGCGTTGCGCGGCATCCCTCCCCCGCCTTCGCGGGGGCAGGCTTGCGGCGTCTTCCGGGGACACGCTCCGATCCCTGTGGGCTTCCGGAACAAGCCCCCTCCCCCGACGCCTCATTCCCTCGTGATTTGCGCGCCTTGCCTGCGGCCTTTTTACGAAGCCGTCCTGAATCCAAGGCTTTTGGCCTCTTGGAGGGCCACGCTCCGTCTTGGCGGGATGCGCCTGCTCCGCGTAGCTGAGACAAAAAAGGGGGGCTGGTCATAGACCAGCCCCCTTTGGACCTGCACCTGCTAGAAGCCCATCCTTTTCATGGTTGTCTGCCCCTCCAGGGGCTTTCTTTCCACGAGCTGGCCGGCTTTGACCCGAGCGATCATCGGTGCCTCGCCATGGATCATCACCCAAGCTTTGTCCGCCTGTAACTGATCAGTAACCATGAGTCTAACGGGCAGCTTGACCACATCGCAGGATATCTTCTTCGGATCAAAGGGATCGCCGATCGCCTGGAAAACATAGGCGAAAAGTTCCGCCCCGGCCATCAATCCATCCTTCTCGCCCAGATTAATCAGGGCGCTGCGTTCTTTCCTGTCGGCGCTGGTCCTGGTCTGCAGCACATAACCCCTGACGGTAAACCATTTGGAAAGTTGCGGCCTGGCATCCTCGAGGGCCTTTGAGGCCGCCTTCTTCATCCCGCCGATGAGCGCGTCGTAATTGGGATAGGGGGTCTTGCCGATGATATGCTTGCCTGTGACTATCTTGGAAAAGAGTATCTCGCCGGTTTCAACATCGAGAATCCTCAGGGACACATCGGTGGAGATGTTCCATCCCTCGGTGGCCTCCATTCCCGCCGCCGCCACCGCGCCGATGAGGCTCAGGGCCAGTCCCGCCCCGCCGCCAACCCGGTCGCCCAGGCCGGAGGCACCCCTTTTCGCCGCCTCCATGGTCTTGTAGGAGAGATCCACATTGTTCACCGAGCCGGTGATCAGCAACTTGACCCCGGCCAGTTTACCCAGGCGGACCAGGTTCCTGTCATCCACGAGGCCGGAGGCCTGGAACTTATGTTCCATCATGATCTTTTCCATGTCTTTCCTGGTAAAGATCGTGGCGCCCCCCATGTTCACCAGTTCGTCCATGACGCCGTCTTCCACGCTTTCACTGAGCTTGGCGTTGATTTCCCGTTCCGTGCTCTGGGCATCCTGCTGGAACTGCGTGGTCTCCTTGGCGCCCCAGATCACCCCGGCCCCCGCCGGTGTGACCCCCACGGCCGCCCCGCCCACGGCGGTTCGCTGGCCGGTTCCCTGTACGCTGGACTGGACCATCTTGGCATACTCGAAGGTGGTGTTGTTGGTGAAGTTGGCGAGAGCCACCTTAAGTTTGGCCGTGGCGTAAGTGGCCTTGCATACCTCGGGGATCGGGTCGACCAGCATCGGGTCAACGAGAAACGCCGTGGGATCGTGCTTGATTGTGGTGGCGCAGCCCGCCAGGAAAAGGGAGAGAAATAACAGGATCACCAACTTTTTCATCTTGTCCTCCTATTTAATATACTCCAGGTTCAGGGAATATGGTGAAAAATCCAGGACATTGAAACGCCCTTTCTGCTTGATGCTGTTGGCCAGATAAAGGGTGTTTTCCGGATAGCTCACGATGAACTCGCCTAGTTTCTTCTCTTCCACCCCGGTTACCCAGACGAGCTGCTGGAATACCCCCTTTATCTCCAGGTTGGTATCCAGGTCCGATACCCCCTTTATCTGGACGGCGACCTTCTTGCTGTTGCCCTGGATGTACGAGGCGACCTTGTCCATGATGTTGGGATGGGCCTTTTCAAAGAGGTCCGCCATGGCCCGGGCGACGGCGTCATCCAGATTCCCTGCCATCCCGCGGCCCTGCGCCGTGCCTGCCGTCATGATTTCCATCTGAGAGGTTTTGGCATTCTTGGCGACGATCCGGTAATTCAGCCGGAGCGTCACGTTGTTGAAGGGCATGGAGATCCCATAGCCGATCTGCTCTCCCTTTTTCGTCGAGATCGTCGGCTCGATGCTGCCGATGATGAGGAGGTTGGAGAGGAACTTGTACATGAGGCTGCGCACGGCCAGGGTGCTGCCAGTCTTTACCGCGCGGTCGATTTCCGCCGCGTCCAGCGCCTGGGTGGGCGCCACGTCGATGACCCGATAGCCCTGATCGGTGAGCTTGCCGATGAGGGATTCGGAGAAGATGCTGATGTCGGTAGCGCCCTCCTGGCCGGCCGGCTCCGCCTTCCTGGCGGTGATGAAGATGGCGAGGGAGTTGTTCAGCGCGAGGGAGGATACGGCCTCGCGGGCCTTGGCCGGCTCGATGCAGGCGTTGATACGGACCGAAAGGATATCCTGCTTGGTCTCCTGGCCCAGGAGCCGGAAGGATTTGACGACCCCTCCCACCTGGGTCTTGATCACATCATCCACCAGAACGAAATTCTGTACGAGGCTCTGGGCCTTGACCTCGATTCCGACCACCTGCTCGATGGCATCCCACTTGGCCCGGGCGACGGCCTCGGTCCGCGCGGAGGGGGTGTCGTTATTTATGATGATCGCCTCCCCGGCGGAATCGACGCACTTCTCCTGTCCGTGACTTGAGGGGGTGATGATAAGGACCATGACGATAATAATAAGTATCTTGGAATATGTAATCATCGATCTCAGCCTCCCGGCGGACTTAAGGGAAAAGACAGGTGAAGGAGCGTCAGCAGTCTAGTATTAACTTTTGGCCGTTGCAAGAAATATTTTGAACTGGGGGCCAGGAATCAGGATTGACGAAGTCGTCCTATTTCCCCACGCAGAAGGTGGAAAAAATTCTGTCCAGGACGTCCTCGCAGAGGATCTTGCCGGTGATTTCGCCCAGGGCGTCCGCTGCTTCCCTTAAATCCAGCAGGATCAGTTCGGGTGAAATCCCCTCTTCAAGGGCGATTCGCGCCTGTTGAAGAAAAACGGCCGCCTTTTCCAGGGCGAGCTTATGCCGTAGATTCGTCACCATAACCGAAGACCGGGCCTCCCTTTTCTCCTGGTTGACCAGGCCGTAAATGGCCTCCTTTAATTCCGTTATCCCGTGATTGAGCTTGGCCGATCCCTGGATGCAGACAATTCCCGGCCCCAGCGTAGTGAACCGCTCGGACTGGAGCTTTTGGGGCAGGTCGGATTTGTTGAGGAAAACCACCAAGGGAAGATGGAGATTACCCGCTATTATCTCCAGGTCCTCCTGTTGCGGTTCATCGCTGCCGTCCACGACCACGACCGCCAGATCCGCCGTGGAGAGCCGGTCCCGCAGCAAGTCGATTCCCTCTCGCTCAATCAGGTCCGCCCCTTCCCGGATTCCGGCGGTATCCACCACCAGCATGGTCAGGTCTCCGATCGCCAGGGTATCCTCGATCAGGTCCCTGGTCGTGCCGGGAATCGCGGTGACAATGGCCCGTTTTTTTCCCAGGAGGGCATTCAACAGGCTGGACTTTCCCACATTCGGTCTGCCAATGATGACAACGCTGATCCCTGCGGCCAGCATCCTTCCCCGTTGGTAGGTTGCCAGGAGCTCGCTGATCCGGACTTCTAGAGACTGGATCTTTTCCTTCGGGTTGCTTTGATCCTCCCGGTCCAGTTCGGACTCCTCGAAGTCGATGGAGGTCTCCAGGATACCCAGGAGTTCAATCACCTCATCACGGAGGCCCCGGCTGAGGTCAGCCATATCCCCCTTGAGTCGGGCCAGGGCTATCTCCAGTCCTCCCTCGCTGCGGGCACTGATGATTTCGGCGATGGCCTCGGCCTGGGAGAGGTCTATCCGGTTATTGAGAAAGGCCCGCCGGGTGAACTCCCCCGGCTCGGCGAGGCGAGCGCCGGCCTTCAGGACGGTCCGGAGTATCTGCTGCATGACCAGCAAGCCGCCATGAGCTTGAATTTCCAGGGTATCCTCGCCGGTGTAGGAACGGGGGGACCGCATGATGGTGACCAAGGCCTCGTCGAGGATCGCGCCCGTATCCGGGCAGATGATGTCGCCGAGGTAGAGATGATGTGAGTTAAAGGGGCAGGGTCTGCCTTTGGTTGGACGGAACAACCGCCGGGCGATGTCTTCCACTCCGGGTCCGCTCGCCCGGATGATCCCGATCCCGCCAGGGGCAAAGGGGGTGGCGACGGCTGCGATGGTGTCCTGAATCATGGCAATGAACAGTGATCAATGATCAATGAACAATGAACGTTGATCATTGATCGTTGATAATTGATCGTTGATTTTTGGCCGGCAGAATCACGATCTTTCTGTTTTTCCCCTCGCCTCTGCTTATGGTGGTCAGGGATTCATCCGCCCGCAGGGCCATATGGATAATCCGGCGGCTGTGGGCATCCATGGGATCGACCGTCACAGGCTTCCCGGTTTTTTTCACCCTTGCCCCGAGGTTACGGGCCATGGCGATGAGGGATTCCTCCTGCCGCTTTCGGTAGTCTCCGAAATCAACCAGGATCCCCTTTTTTCCATTCTCCGACCGGATTATGGCCTTGTTCAGAAGGTACTGGAGGGCGTCGAGCGTCTGGCTATTCTTTCCGATCAGAAACCCGTCATCGTTTCCCTTTATCGTCAGGACAATCGCATCCTGGCTTTCCGTTGCCGTGACGAGGCATTGCAAATCCATGTGCCTGAGGATGCCCGACAGGAGTTCGCTTGCCTTATCAGAGGCGAGCGTTTGCTGTGGCGGCGCGGCTGCCGGAGGGTGCCTTTCAGTTGAGCCGGCAGGTGGCAACGGTGCCGGCTGGCGCCTTTCGGGGGGGGCTTTCTCCCGCTTTTCCTCTCCGTCCAGCTGTAGATCGAGGGAGAGAAGGCAGGCCCGCACAGCGGCCTTTTTGACTCCCAATATCCCGAAAAAACCCGCGTTGCCCGGCGACATTATTTCTATCTGCAGTTTGTCCCGGGAAACGGCAAATGCTTGACAGGCCTCTGCGATCGCCTGGTCAATATTTTTTCCCTCGAATTCCCGTCCGTCCATTTCCATTTTCCTCTGCAGCGTCAGGAAGGTAGTCTGTTGATGTACATCTGCTGGCCGATGCTTATGACGTTGTTGAAAAGCCAGTATAATACCAGGCCGGAGGGGAAACTCAGAAAAAGGAAGGTGAATACCACCGGCATGAGCAGCATGATCTTGGCCTGCATCGGATCGCCCACGGGCGGGGACATTTTCTGCTGGATAAACATCGTCGCCCCCATGATGATCGGCGTGATGTAGTATGGGTCCTTGGCCGACAGATCCTGAATCCACCAGAATAATGGGGAATGTCTAAGTTCAATCGCGTAGAGCAGGGCCTTGTAAAGACCGAAGAAGACAGGGATCTGGATCACCATGGGCAGGCAGCCCCCCAGCGGGTTCACCTTGTGCGACCGGTAGAGGGCCATGGTTTCCTGGCTGAGCCGGGTCTTATCATCTTTGTACCGGTCTCTCATCTCGGTGATTTTCGGCTGAAGCTTCTGCATCTCCTTCATGGATCGATAGCTCTTGTTACCCAGGGGCCAGAATATGAGCTTGATCATGATGGTAAGGAATATGATGGCGATCCCGTAGTTGTGAACGTAGCCATAGAGGAATTTGAGCACCAACAGCAGGGGGACGACGAGCCAGCGCAGCCAGTCGCTGAAATCGATGGCATTTTCCAGACCAACCCCCTTTTCCTTCAAGATGTCGTAATCCTTGGGACCCAGGTAAAGGGAGTAACTGAACAGTCCCGTCTGTCCCACCGGGATGACAATTTTGGGACCGCGCAGGGCGGCGGAGACCATTTCCTGCTGGTCTTTCCCAAGGTACAGGCTGGTCAACATCGGGTTGTGGGGGATCAGGGCGGCGATAAAGTATTTGCTCTCGAAGGCGGCCCAGGTAACATTTGGTCCGAGAATGCTCTGATTGGCCATCTTCTCCACGTTATGCCGGTCGACATCCTTGCCAATGTAGGATATGGGGCCATCGTGGCTGTAACTGTCCGTTTCCACGGCGGGATCGACGAACTGGTTCCAGGTCAGGCTGAGGCTCTGATTCAACGTCTGGGTGGATAAATTGTGGACCCTGATCTCCAGGTCGAAGATGTATTTCCCCGGCTGGAAGGTATAGATTTTCTCGATCTTGACCTCGTTGGGATAGACCTGCTGGAATACCAGCCTTTTGGGGGCTCCCTCCAGAGAGATTTTCCGGTCTGTGGCATCCGTCTCGTACATCCCGTCCGGCGCGATATCGAAGGTGGAATCGGGAAAGGTTACGCTAAGCGGCCTGGGCATAAAATCTTTTACCGCCACCAGTTCGATTAACCCCGACTTCTTGTCCAGTGTTTTCTGGTAGCCTTTGAGTTGGAGGGACTTTAACGCCCCTCCCCGGGTGGTGAACACCGCTTCATAAAGAGGCGTCTCCACGCGGATTTCCCGTTCCGTCGCCCTTTGCTCCGGCAGTTTTGTGATTGGTGAAACGATTGACCCGCCGGGCGCAGTAGCCGTCCCGGGAGCCGGCGCCGTGGCCGTTGCCGCCTGCTGTTGCTCGGGCGCTGCCGGCGTTTTTTTCTGGGGTGGCGGAGGGGCGAAAAAGGTCTGATAAGCAAAAATTACCCCCAGGGAAAGGACAATGGCGAGAAGGGTTCTCTTGTCCATTAATTACCTCCGTGTGATTTTATTGTTGTTTTTGCCGGGTCATAACCACCGGCTGAAAAGGGCTGGCATTTCAAGATACGAATCACTCCAAGATAAACACCCCGGAAGGGTCCGTGCTGCCGGATTGCATCTACGGTATACTGGGAGCAGGTGGGGGAAAAACGGCAGGAGGAGATAAAGAGGGTAGAGATACACACCTGGTAAAAATAGATGGCAAAGATAAAAGCCTCTTGGATAATCAGGGTTAAAACTCTATTCAGCATCTCTTGTCGCTTTTCAAAAGACCGTCCAGTTCTCTTTTGACTTCCTGGTAGGCAAGATCGGGAGTGCCTTTTTTGGCAATCACAACGAGATCGCCTGAGTGGTCAAAGGAGGATTTATTGAGCCGGAAAAACTCCCGGATCAGGCGTTTTATCCTGTTTCTCTTTACCGCGTTACCGACCTTTCTGCTGGCGGTAATCCCCAGTCTGTTTATGCCGGCTTGATTTTGGAGAATCAACAGGGTGAAGTTACGGGAACTGAACCGGCGGGCTCGTTGCTGGGCAGCCAGGAAATCCCTCTTCTTTCTGATTCGTTCATTCTTGCCGAAGGTTTCCCTTGTCATTTTCACGGGACCACTTTGGGGCTGACCTGTCCTCCTTCAGGCAGGACGTTATACGGCCAGCCTCGCCCTTCCCTTTGCCCGACGCCTCTTCAAGACGAGCCTGCCGCCCTTCGTGGACATCCGGACCAGAAAGCCGTGGGTTCTCTTCCTCTTGGTATTGCTCTTATTCGTGAGTGTCTTTTTCATCTGCCGATTAACCCCTTGAAATTAATCATTGCCCTATAGCCCCTGGCCAGGATGTTTGTCAAGATAAGTTTGACTAAGTCGTCAATTCTCATGGTAAGATATATCCCGGTAGCTTATAAGATGACTTTCCAACGCACCATCGCGGGATTGGGGGAAAGATTTGTCATGAATGAATTCAAGATGGAAGCGCCATACCAGCCCCAGGGTGATCAGCCCCGGGCTATTTCCGCGCTGGTTGCGGGGCTGGCGGAGGGGATGTCCCATCAGGTCCTCCTGGGCGTTACCGGTTCCGGCAAAACCTTTACCGTTGCCAACGTGATACGGGAGACTCAGCGGCCGGCGCTGGTGATTTCCCATAACAAGACCCTGGCCGCTCAACTCTACGGTGAATTCAAGACCCTGTTTCCGCACAATGCCGTGGAATATTTTGTCAGCTATTACGATTACTACCAGCCGGAGGCGTACATCCCCTCCACCGACACCTATATTGAAAAGGATTCCAGTATCAATGAGCAGATCGACAAGCTCCGTCATTCGTCCACCTACGCCCTTCTGGAGCGGCGGGATGTCATCATTGTGGCCTCTGTCTCGTGTATTTACGGGCTTGGCTCCCCGGAAGCCTACAAGGGGATGCACATCAACCTTGAGGCCGGGAAGGAGTTTCCCCGGGAGGAGCTGCTCCGACAACTGGTGGAGATTCAGTATCTGAGAAACGACGTTGATTTCCATCGGGGCGCCTTCCGTGTCCGCGGGGACGTAGTGGAGATTTACCCGTCCTACGAGGAGGAGCGCGCCCTGAGGGTGACATTTTTTGGCGATACTATCGACGAGATCAGCATCATTGATCCCCTCCGGGGGCGAAAGCTGACCCGCCTGGAGAGGGTAGCCGTTTATCCCGGCAGCCATTACGTTACGAGCAGGGACAATCTCGCGCGGGCCAGAAGAGACATCGGGGAGGAATTGGCGGCGCGCTTGCGAGAGCTGCACCGGAACAACAAGCTCCTCGAAGCTCAGCGGCTTGAACAGAGGACGAATTTTGACCTGGAAATGATGGAAGAGATGGGATACTGCCAGGGCATTGAAAATTATTCACGTCACCTCACGGGCCGCAAGGCGGGAGAACCTCCGCCTACCCTGATGGAATACCTTCCCGATGACGCCCTCGTGATCATTGACGAGAGCCATGCCACCGTTCCGCAGCTCAACGGCATGTACCGGGGCGACCGGTCCCGGAAGGAAACCCTGGTCAACTATGGCTTCCGGCTCCCCTCGGCGCTGGATAACCGGCCCCTGACCTTCCAGGAGTTTGAGAAATTTACCAGGCAGCGGATCTACCTCTCGGCCACACCCGCCGAATATGAACTGCAAAAGTCCAAAGGGAGGGTGATTGAACAGATCATCCGACCCACGGGCCTGATTGATCCGGAAATTATCGTCAAACCCACCACCCACCAGGTGGATGATCTCCTGGGGGAGGTTCGGGAGCGGGCCAGAAGAGGCCAACGGGTTCTTGTCACTACCCTCACCAAGCGGATGGCGGAAAACCTCACGAGCTACTATCAGGATCTTGGCGTCCGGGCCAAGTATCTCCATTCGGATATCAAGACCCTGGAGCGGGTGGATATCATCCGGGACCTTCGCCTTGGCGAATTTGATGTGCTGATCGGGGTGAACCTGCTCCGGGAAGGGCTAGATCTCCCGGAGGTATCCCTGGTGGCGATCCTTGACGCCGACAAGGAGGGATTCCTGCGTTCCGAGCGATCCCTGATCCAGACCAGCGGAAGGGCGGCGAGAAATCTGGAGGGACAGGTCATCATGTATGCCGACCGGGTGACCAGGGCCATCGGGGCCTGTCTTGCCGAGACGACACGGCGTAGGGAGATTCAGGAACGATTCAACCGGGAAAACAACATTACCCCCGAATCCATAAAAAAGTCCGTCCATAACATCCTGGCATCAATATATGAGGCGGACTATGTGACCCTGCCGGTGGTTTCGGAAAAATTACAGAAATTCACCGCGGAAAAGGAGCTGGAAGACCATCTGAAGGATCTGAACAGGGAGATGAAGGCGGCAGCCGCGAGGCTGGAATTCGAAAGGGCGGCGGCTATCCGGGACGAAATAAAAGAACTGAAGGGATATCTCCTTGCCTGGTAGGGCAATCCGGGGGAGGGAAAATTGTTCCCACGAAGGGGCAATCTTTTCATTGTTGACAACCTGGTAAAAAGTCAAGAAACTGCCAAGTTCGGGACGGCTTAGTAAAAAGTTCGCAGGCAAGGCGCGCAAATCCTCCAGCGGATCGTAGGGGCAGGTTTGAAACCTGCCCCTACAACGCGCCGCAGTGACGAGGGATGCTGCGCAACGCAGCATCCGGACTTTTTACGAAGTCGTCATTGTTCCCCCCGTTAAAA
>JAXMLI010000072.1:0-8403 GCA_034368785.1 Smithellaceae bacterium
CGGCGGACGCGACCACAGCCTGGTCCCTCCCGTCTCCTAAAAATGCCATTTTCAGCGCCTTTCGGAGGGCCTAGCGAAGTCGTGGCCGTCTTTACCGTGCGTTTTGCATTTAGCTCCCCATGTAACTGAATCTTTACCCCCAACCCTAAATTTGTCGCAGACCCAATGACAAATGGGAGGTTGTGCTAAGGTCTCAAGTGATGTACGTTACCACCCAATAGAAAAGGGTCACCCCCGGAAATGGATAAAAACAAAATAAAAAATATCATTCTGAAATACCGGCTGGCGATTATCATCGCCATTCATATGTTCATTATTACTCTCTCTTACCTGCTGGCCTTCGCCTCAAGGCTCGATTTCACCTTCTATCGGTCCCCGGCCCAGCTTCACCTCCTCGCCTGGAGTACACCATTTCTTCTTGCGCTGCGGCTTTTTTCATGCTGGTATTTCGATCTATTCCGCGGTTTGTGGCGTTTTGTCAGCTTAAGAGACCTGCTGGCCATCATCAAGGCATCCCTGCTGGGCACCCTCTTTTTTGCGGTATTCATCTTCCTGGCAACCCGGGGTGAAGGCTTCCCCCGCTCCGTTTTCCTGATCGATTTCACCTACAACATTATCCTCATGGGCGGCATCAGGATGGCAGTCCGCCTTTTCCGGGAAAATATCCAGAACTTCCGGCTCGATGATACCAGCGAGCGCCGGCAGGTCCTCATCGTCGGTGCCGGGGCGGCCGGCGAAATGATCCTGCGGGAAATCCAGAACAACCCGCGGCTAGGCTATGATCCGGTGGGATTCGTTGACGATGACAAAAGCAAACATAAAACCACCATCCACGGGGTACCGGTACTGGGAGATACCAGCCTGATCGAGACGCTGGTAAAACACCACGGCATCCGGGAGGTCATCATCGCCATCCCTTCGGCAGCCAGTAGAACAATAAGGAAGATTGTGGCCAGTTGCCAGGCCGCCGGAGCAGGCTCCAAAACCCTTCCCTTTATCGGCGATCTGATAGACGGCCGGGTAAGCGTAAGTCAAATCAGGAAGGTATCCATTGAGGACCTCCTGGGCCGGGAGCCGACTCAGCTGGATATGTCGCTCATCGGACGTCAACTGGCGGGGAGGGTTATCCTGATCACCGGGGCGGCCGGGTCCATCGGGTCTGAACTGGTGAGGCAGACCGCCCGCTTCGGTCCAAAGAAAATCATCCTTTACGATCAGTCGGAAAACGATCTCTTTCATCTGGAGCTGGAGTTGAAGAAAGATGGCCCGGCGGTGGAATTCCTGCCCGTTATCGGAGATATAAGAGATAAATGCCGGGTCCGGCAATGCCTGGAGAGGCACAGGCCTTCCTATATGTTCCACGCCGCGGCTTACAAGCATGTCCCCCTGATGGAGGTCAACCCGGTGGAGGCGGTAAAAAATAACATCTTCGGAACGCAAATCCTGGCGGAGGCCGCCGCCGAATATGGGGTGGAAAATTTCGTCCTTATCTCCTCCGACAAGGCCGTTCGGCCGACCAACGTCATGGGGGCGACCAAAAGGGTGGCCGAGCTGATTCTTCAGGCAAAATCCCGCTCCGGCGGCAAAACCCAATTTCTCGCCGTCCGGTTCGGCAATGTTCTGGGAAGCAACGGCAGCGTCATCCCGATCTTCCAAAAACAGATCGCCGCGGGCGGACCCGTCACCATTACCCATCCGGATATCACCAGGTATTTCATGACCATCCCCGAGGCGGCCCTTCTGGTCATTCAGGCCGGAGCAATGGGACAGGGGGGGGAGATCTTCCTCCTGGAAATGGGTGAATCCATGAAGATCAGGGAACTGGCGGAGAATCTCATCTATCTCTCCGGTCTTACCCCCGGACTGGATATCGATATCGTCTATACGGGACTGCGACCGGGCGAGAAACTCTACGAAGAACTCCTCATCGCGGGAGAAGGGATAAAAAAGACCCATCACGACAAGATCCGGGTATTGAACGGCCAGGATATCGACGGCGAGAAATTAGCCGCGCGGCTCCAGGAGCTTGAGGCGCTCTGCCACAACGGGGACAATAACGAAATCAAGCGGCTGCTGAAAGAACTTGTTCCCGAGTACCAGCCCTACGCGGAAACAGAGGGGCCGGCTGCGTAGCCCCTTGTTGGTATCCCATTCTTTCAGGGACTTATCCCCCGTGGCACGGGCGTCCCGCCCGTGAATCACGGCCAAGATGGCCGTGCCACAGGGGGCAGGGGGGATTTATTCTCCCTCAAATCTCCCCCCACCCCTCTTTAGCTAAAGAGGGGAGAAAAACTTCTCTACCCATAAATTTGTCGCACACCCCTTTTCACCCTCTTCACCCCCATGTTGCAATATTACACATTTCATGTATGATTGACCATGTCTTTTGAGTGGGATACGGAAAAGAGCCTTGCCAATAAGGACAAACATGGCATTGACTTCAAAGCAGCCCAATCGCTCTGGTCAGATGACAACCGGCTGGAAATTCATGCGGCTCACCCGCTGGAAGACCGGTGGATTCTGATTGGGAAGAAAGACGACAAATTATGGACTGCCATTTTTACCCTGCGTGGCAATGCCATCCGTATTATTTCTGTAAGAAGATCCCGGGAAAAGGAGGTGGATCTCTATGAAGAAAAAGGCCCACGCGAAGAATAGCGATGATTTTGACCGTCGTTTTGATAATGGAGAGGATATTCACGACCTCACCGACATGTCTAAAACAGAAATAACCCGACCTGGATCGAAAGTAGAAATAGCTCGATCTGCAAGGAAGGTTCGTCTCACCCTGGACGTTTCAGAGGCGTTGGTGAAGGACCTTGATGAGATCAGAAGCAGGATCGGCGTTGACCGGAGCGCCATCATCAAGGTATGGCTGCATGAAAGGGTGAAGCTCGAAAAGGCAGCATCATAGTACAGGTTGTCCCATAGCCCCTTGCGGGCGTATGTGGACCGCCTATAGCCAGCACCCTGCGGGCGCAAGGCCCGGAACTAGAATGAATTTCCCGCCCGTCATATCGCTTTCCTCCGCCGACCGGCGCTTCATCATCTTCGGTGACATCCACCGCGGAGACGGCACCGGCGCGGATGACTTCGCGAAAAATTCCCTCACCTTTAAAATCGCCCTTGGCTATTACAGAAGAAAGGGATTTACCTGCGTTGAACTGGGCGACGCGGAGGAGCTCTGGGAAAATGCCGGTTTCGACCAGATCTACATCACCCACACCTCAATCTACGACGAACTACGGGCCTTTCACGATCCCGATCCGGCGAAAACCCGCTACATCAAACTCTGGGGCAATCATGACCTGGATTGGCAGGACCGCCCCGCCCCGCTGGGTCGGATCTTCCCCGGCATCCGGGTTTATGAGGCGGCGCTGCTGGACGGCCATCTGCTCCTTCTCCACGGCCACCAGGCGGATCCCTCCTGCCGGAGCTGGGGCGCCAGGATCAGCAGGTTTTTCGTCCGTCACTGCTGGACCAGACTGCAGCGGGTCGGTTTCCTCGACCCCACCCGGGCGGCCAACAACCCCGGCCTTTCCAACCGGATCGACGAAACCCTTTTTGGCTGGGCCACAACCGGCGGCGGGGCCATCGCCGAGGCCCTGGGAATTGAAAATGGCGCCGTGGATACGATCATCGCCGGCCATACTCACCGACCGGTATTCGAAAATCTCTCACTCACGGAAAGACGCCTTCTCGAGCAAGACATCGGAACGGAAGAAATAAGGGAAAAGCTGCGGCCCGACCGGGCCTACTACAATGTGGGTTCCTGCGTCCACCCCCGGGCCATTACCGGCCTGGAGATTGTCCGGGAGGGTACGGACTTGCGGGTCTCCCTGATCAGATGGGGATACGAGGCCCGGATGGAAGCAAGAAATCCGGAGGAGGAATCTTCGGGGGGGCAGGCCGGTGACGATTCGTTTCCCCTCGCCATCCGCCGGAGCGTGCTGGAAGAAGGGATACTTCCGGGGAAGCAAGAATGATGAACTCGTAAAAAGTCCGAAGACCTCACATTTTGTCATTCCCGCGTAGGCGGGAATCTAGTGTATTCAATTACTTCTGGATTCCCGCCTACGCGGGAATGACGCCTTGGGTACTTTTTACGAAGTCGTCAAGAATGAAGGTACAGTAAAGAGGGGGGCGGTGCTGCTTGGATAGGATACCAAGCTTATTGTCGCACTCTCTGCCTGTTACTTAAGCCGCTCCGCCCCCGCAAATCTCACCATTGTTTTGGCCACACCGGCATTCTCCCGGACAAAGGTGAACATAAACGGGATCTGTTCGCCCGGCTCGACCCGGTCATTGATGAAACCGTTCCCCTCGGGACGGTTTATCTTTTTTCCCAGATCCTCCTCGGAGGAGTTCATCAGTTCCTCATCAGACAGAATATTGCCGCAATAGGCAAGCCGCTCCCCCAGGATGACAGACTGGTCATCGTATATCTCGCCCTTCACCCGCAGGCGCGCCAGGGGATAGGAACCGGCATTCGTCACCGTGCCCTCCACCACCCGCAGCGAGCCCAGGATCACGTTATGGACGAACCGCTGTTTCACATCCGTGAGTTTTACCGCATGCAAAAGCTGGCCTTGGTCGCTTTCCACACCAAGCCACTGGCCAACTATCGGTATCCGTTCCGAGACCGTCCGGATCGCCTCCTGACTCTCCGCGGGGAATAGCAGGTAAAAGGCAAACCCCAGGACTGCGATCACCGTGACAAGGATGGGAAAATAGGCCAGGCCCCGGCCAAGGAGCCCCCCCTTCTTCGTTTGCGCCTTGTCTCTTTTGCGCAAGGGGAGATATTCCTCCCCCTCATCATCCTGTTCGGCCCCGACATTCTTTTCAATCCCCCGAAGCCCGCTGTAGCCGGCTTCCTCTCCGTCTTCGTACTCGGCGGCCCTTCTTATCTCCACCCTCCGGGCGATATCATCCGAGTCACCCTCTCCCGCCTCATCTGCCAGATCAAGACCAGGCAGGCTTCCCTCGTCTGTTTCCCATTTCAGGCGCCGCCCTTCCCCGGCCTCGTATCCCCCTCCGATCCAGCCGGCCACATTGCCCGGGTCTTCTCCTGCCGCGAGCTCAGCCTGAAAAAATACGTTTCGGCAGCGGCTGCACCTGACCCAGATCCCCTCCCCCTCGATGAGGCTCTCATCGAAACGGTACCCTGTTCCACACTTTCGGCAGTGAATGATCATGTTTTCCCCACTTAATCCAAATCCCTGACAATATAGACATCAGGAAGAAAACGGGACTTCTCATCGAAGTCCAGGCCATATCCCACCACAAAACCGTCGTCCATCGTGAAACCCACATAATCCGCCTCGAAGGGCATCTTCCGCCGGAGGCGCTTGTCCAGAAAGGTGCAGACCTTCAGCGAGCGGGGATTCCGCTCGCTGAACCAGCCGTGGATAAAATTCATGGTAATCCCTGAGTCGATGATATCCTCGATGATCAGGATATCCCGTCCCGCGATGGAGGTTTCGATATCCTTCGTCATGATCACCTTGCCGGAACTCGCCGAGGCTGCGCCATAGCTGGCCAGCCGGGCAAAATCCACCGTGCAGGGGACATGCAGGTGGCGGATCAGGTCCGCCATGAAGATAAAGGCCCCCTTGAGAATGCCGATGGCCACCAGTTCCCTGCCTTCATAGTCCCGGGAGATCATGTCGGCGAGTTCCCGGATCCTGATCTCGATCGCTTCCCTGGAGTAGAGCAAATCCATTTTCATAACGGCTTACATATCCTTCCATTTCCTGTCGATCTTATATGAGGATTGAAATTGCAGGTCAAGACCAAAGATGATATGGGGGGGCACAAGTCAGGAGTCAGAATGAATCTGGAAGATATTCTCATACAGGTGGAAAAACCGAGCCGCTACATCGGCGGCGAGGCAAACTGCCGCAAAGACCGGAGTCCAGGCAGGGTAAACTTTGTCCTGGCCTTTCCCGATACCTATGAAGTGGGCATGTCCCACCTGGGGATGCAGATCCTCTACGGTATTCTGAACAACATCTCCGGGGTAACCGCCGACCGCTGCTACGCCCCCTGGATCGATCTGGAAGCCCAATTACGGCGCCGGGGCTTGCCCCTGACCGCCCTGGAATCACGCCGCGCCCTGAAGGATTTCGATGTCGTTGGTTTTTCCCTCCAGTATGAACTCTCCTATACGAACCTCCTCAACATGCTCGAGATGGGGGGCATCCCCCTGCGGCGTGGAGACAGGAAAGAAAAAGACCCCCTGGTAATCGCCGGCGGACCCGGGGCCTTCAACCCGGCGCCCCTTACGGATTTCATCGACGCCTTCGTCATCGGCGAAGGTGAAGAGGTGGTGCGGGAAATCGCCGGGACGGTTCTGGCGGGCAAGGAAAGGAATCTTGACCGGCGAGAGATGCTGTCCTCCCTGGCGGAGATCCACGGCGTTTATGTCCCCGGGGTGAGTCCGCCCGATAAACCGGTTAAAAAGAGAATCGTCGCCGATCTGGATGAGGCGTTCTTCCCGAGTACTCCCCTGGTTCCCCTCATGAAGACCATCCATGACCGGATAGTCGCCGAAATCTCCCGGGGCTGCACGAGGGGCTGCCGGTTTTGTCAGGCCGGCATGGTCTGGCGCCCCGTCCGGGAGAGAAGCGTATCGAGACTCGTCAAGATCACCGACGATATGCTCTGCGCGACGGGCTATGATGAGCTGTCCCTCCTGTCCTTGAGTGCCGGCGACCATACCAGGATCGAAGAGATTCTTTCCCGCCTGATGGAGCGATACAGCGAAAGGCGGGTGGCCCTGGCCCTTCCCTCCCTCCGGACGGAGACCCTGAGCCGTTCGATGATGGAGCAGATCAAACGGGTAAGGAAGACCAGCTTTACCCTGGCGCCGGAAGCGGGAACCCAGCGGCTGCGGGACATCATCAACAAGGGGAATTCCGACGGGGATCTCTTGTCCACCGCCGCTCAGGTATTTGAGGCCGGCTGGAAGGCCATGAAGCTCTACTTCATGATCGGCCTGCCCGGGGAAACCAGGGAAGATATCGAGGGAATCGTGGATTTGGGTTACCGGGTCCTGAAGGCGGCCAAACCACGAGGCCAGGTCACGATCGGTCTTTCCGCCTTCGTGCCGAAACCCCACACGCCCTTCCAATGGGAAAGGCAGCTTTCCCTCGCCGAATCAAGGGAAAGGCAGGATTTCATCAAGGACCGGATACGGGGGAGGAATCTGGCCGTCCGCTGGCAGGATAGCCGGATGAGCCTCCTCGAGGGCCTCCTGTCCCGGGGAGATGAACGGACAGGCCGGCTGATCGAGCGGGCCTTTTCCCTGGGATGCCGGTTTGACGGCTGGTCGGAGATGTTCAGGTTCGATCTCTGGGAGGAGGCTCTCAGGACCGAGGGGATTGCTATTGACGATTACCTGGCGGAGAGGACCCCCGGGACGCTTCTGCCCTGGCAGATGGTGGATTGCGGCGTCACCGGGCAATACCTGCTTCAGGAACGGGGCAGATCGATCACCGGCAGTCTGACGGCGGACTGCCGCCAGGGTTCATGTCAGGCCTGCGGCGTATGCGACGGGGAAAGGATAAAGATCGTCCTTGCGCCCGATCACCCCGCTGAATCTATCCCCACACCCGCCACATCAAAAATACCGGCGGCCACGGGCAAATTCCGGGTGCTGTTCCGGAAGACAAAAATGGCCAGACTTCTCTCCCACCTGGAGGTATCCACCGCCCTGACCCGCGCCATGACCAGGGCCGGGTTGATGTTTCTCTTTTCCCAGGGGTTTCATCCCCACCCGAAGATTTCCTTTGCCCATGCCACCTCCGTGGGCATGGAGAGCCTCGGCGAATACATGGATGTGGAAATGGAAATCCCCCGAGAGGAGACCTCCGCCCTCCTTGAGAGGATCAACCGGTTTCTCCCCGCGGGACTGGAAATAATAAACATGGACCGCCTCGAGAACCAGGTTCCCTCCCTCGCCCGGTCCATTGCCGGCTTCCGCTACGAGATCGACCTGCCGGATAGCGCGGATGGATTGCCGCTGGAGCAAATAACGGAAAAGATCGGAAATTTTCTCGGGCAGGATAACTTTCTGGTTATACGGGAAGGTTCATCAGGAACGACAAGGAAAGACATCCGCCTCCTGGTCCGGGACCTGGATCTGAAACAGGAGGAACGGCAGATACGACTTACGGTGGCATATGGAAGTGAGGGATCGGTCCGGCCCTGGGATATTCTCACTCAGGTGCTGGGCATCCCGGACGAAACGGCAAAACTCGCCCTGGTCAGAAAGGTATCGACCATCTTTACGACGGCGCAGTAACCTGGTATAGTTATTGATTAATTTCTTGCACGAATATCCGGGTAGAAAATTGCGTTCGTCCTTATCAGGTTCTTATTGAGGCATCATGGCCGTCTTTG
>JAXMLI010000073.1:0-7226 GCA_034368785.1 Smithellaceae bacterium
AGAGTAGGGAGGAATCAAATTAGACTTTGCAGGTTAGAATCCATTTTGCCCTTTTAGGCGATAAAATAACCAGGCGATCCTTAAATTGCTTCGGGGAATGACAATGTAGGAACGGCAGCAGGAGGCTGATAGCATTTTCTGACGTGGTGGGATGAATCTTTAGACGGATCACGCCCGGATGACGGCTGAGGGGCAAGACAACCCAATCTCCAAAATGTTCATCAAGGGTTATAAGTATCCGATTTTGAGAAATATCCTGCGCTAGAATCATCTTGTCATCGGCACGGGACTGGCCGATTTCTAAAGCCCGGATAGTATCATGCCCTTCCTCTTTTAAGGCTTGCGATACGTCCAAAGTTAACATTTGATCCAAGTACAATCGGTAATTATCAGGCATTGACCGCCCTTATTTCGGCGTGGTCAAGAGATTCCCTGGCATAAAATAACGCGGCCCGAATATCTTCTTCTTTCAATTCCGGATACCCGGCCAGCAATTTTGTCCAAGACTCCCCTGCGGCAATCTGCTCTAAAATGACCGAAACAGGTATTCTGGTTCCTCTAACTACCGGTTTTCCGTTGCACACCATAGGATCAATTTCGATACGGTTGTTGAAATGCACTTTGCTTCCCTCCCTCAGGAATGTCCTTGTTTAAGTTTCCGCCAAGGAAATACGCAAGTTACTTATCAGAAATGAGCAAGCACTTTCCACATGATTTACAAAAAGCCCAGGCTTCCTCCCATCCTTTACGAACAAACCTCCTCCCACATCCGCACCAGCACCCGCTCCCAGGTTTCGGCCTCGAGATGAAGTGCCGCGATCTTGGCCAGGAGGCGGACATGCTGGTCGGCGATCAGTGCGGGGTACATACTAAAACCCGGTCTTTTGGCCTTATTATACTCCCCCACCTCGGACAACCAGCGTCCTATAGGCAATATTTTTTCGTCATTTTATTAATTTCTTTTTTTACCTTGTCCCGGAGCCATTTCGGTTCCAGCACCTCTACGTGGGCGCCGTGCTTGAGGATTTCCATCATGATTTCCGCCTCATGGGAAACGGGGATGGTCAGTCGGAGGGCGCCGCCAAGGAGTTCCTCCGTCCTTTGGTCGGGATGCCAGATCTGCCCCCGGATCCAGCGGGATCTGACGGGCGAGAACTTGATGGTGACGGGAAAGCATTCCCGATTCTGAAAGATCCCGAAGGTATCCGTGAGGAAGGGTTTCCAGGCCGATTCGGGACGGGGGGTGAAATTTCCCTCGGAAACAGTGCAATCGCTGAGGCGAGAAAGAAGAAAATCGCGCCAGTCCTGGCGCACTCGGCAAAAGGCGATCAGGTGCCAGTTACCCATGTAATTCACCAGGTGGTGTGGCTCCGCCATCCTGGTTGTGGAGGCGTTGCTGGCCGGGGAATAATAGCGGAACGCGAGCAGACGGGAGGCCAAAAGGGCGTTACTTACACAGCTAAACAGCGCGGGGTTGGCCGGCGAGAATTCGCTCGCCCGGAAAGAAAACATTTTGTCGGGATTTACCTTATCGGGGAGGCCTTGGGCCAGCAAGCTGCCGATTTTTTCGGCGATCTGCCCCAAATCTTCGCCCAGCGGACCGGAGGCCGCATCGGTGAGCAGTTTTTTCGAGATGAGAAGCGACAGGAGTTCCTTTTCGTTCAGGTGCATGAGGGGAAACTGATAGGAGGGATCTTCGTAATAGTAGCCTTTGCGCGAGGCATCGTATTCCAGCGGGGCGTGGAGGCGGCAACGGAAAAACTCGATGGCGCGCTGGGCGGTTTTGGTGGAACATTCAAATTTGCGGGAATAAGTCGTGGCGTTGGGGAATTTATTTTGCCGGACGCTGGCGTCAAGCCAGAAAAAACGCTCCATTAAGGTGAACTCTCCCATATCTTCCTCCCCCGAAGAAATTTAGAGTTGCGGCGCTTTTACTAAAACCCAGAGCAAATCCAAACGCATTCAGACACGCCGCCGGCCGGCCAAGCTTACGCGGCCATGACGGAGCATGGCCCTCCGAAAAAACGAGCTTTCTCGCTGCGGTAAGAATGAGAACAAGCCATCATGATCGCCCGAAAAGAGAGTTAAAACAAAGCCCCAGGGGGGTGCCGGCAGATTTTACGTGCCTGTTGCCGCGCAGGTAGAGATCGGTCACGGAGATGTCCTTTAGTTGCTCTATCGGGGTGGTCAGGGGATTGGCGGTTAGGACGGCCAGGTCCGCCCTTTTCCCTTCTTCCAGAGTTCCCCGGTCCTTTTCGTCAAAGGAAAGGCGGGCCGCCCAGCTCGTGAAGAGACGCAGGGCGTCGGGGATGGAAAGCCGCTGGTCCGGATGGGGATGGTTGCAGGCGGCGTAAATCCCTAAAAAGGGGTCAGGCAGGGTGCAGGGGGCGTCGGAGCCGCCGCCGATGACCAGGCCATGTTCACGCATGGATCTTAAGGGAATCAGATTTTTTATCCGCTCGCCCAGCAGCTTATCCATGTATTCCCAGGGTTCCTGGGGCCAGTAGAGGAAGGCCGGCTGGACGGCCAGGTGCAGCCCGATCCTTGCCGCCCGCGCCAGGAGGGCCGGCGTCATCAGGTCGGCGTGAATGATAATATGGCGATGGTCGGCTCTGGGATAATCGGCCAGGGCCGCTTCATAGGCCGAGATGGCCATTTCAATGGCCCGGTCGCCGATGGCATGAAGCGCGATCTGGAGTTCCCGGCGGTTGGCCTTTTTCACAAAGTCGTGGATCTCCTCTATGGAATAGAAAAGGCAGCCGCTGTTTTCGGGATTATTGCTGTAGGGTTCGTTCAGCGCCGCGTCCTCTGAGCCGAAGCACCCGTCCAGGGCGCAGGCAAAACAGCCGCCGATCCGGGGCAGGTTTCTTTTTAAAACTTTTTTCTCATCGAGAGTTTGAAAATAGACCCGGAAATCAAGCGGCAGCCCCCGGGCGGCAAAGCGCATCAGGTCCACATCCAGATCGAGGGGAAAACCCACGCCCTCGGCGGTATGGACGAGACCAATACCCTTGCTGGCCAGATAGTCGGCGCCGGCGAGAAAATTCTGGAACAACCTGACCGGGGAAACGGATTTGGTGACGAAGTTGACCCCGTCGTAGAAGGCGAGGCCGTAAAGCCAGCCTGAATCCCCCTCGTAGCCGGGCGCGCTTTTTACCGATCCGGGCAGTCTTTCAAGCAGGGCGGAATTGCAGAGCGCCGCATGACCGTCGTATTTGACGAGCATCAGGGGTCGGGAAGAGATTCGATCCAGGGCCGCCCGGTCCGGCGCTTCCCCATTGGGGAGGTGATGACCGGCAACGCCGAAACCCAGGGTGGTCTTCTCCCGGGGATGGGCCTCCTCGTATCGGCCGATGATTTCGGCCAGCCCGGAAAGGCTTTGGGCTTCCCTTACATCGGGAGAACAGAGGAAATAGGCGAAAGAGGAGAAGTGCAAATGGGTGTCCACGAAGGCGGGGATGACCGCCCGACCCTCCAGGTCTATTCTGGGGGCGTGGAGGTATCTCTCCGGAATGGCGTCGCCCAGAAAGACGATCCGGCCGGCCTCCTCGATCAGGATCGAATGAACCCGGTTCCCCTCGTCCAGGGAAATAAATTGGCCGTTTTGAAAGATTTTCATCGTTTCCGCCGTCAATTGGGTTTCATGATGGCCAGGATCTGCCGCTCGATTTCTTCCTTGGGCCGGAGCCCGACCAGGCTGCCGGACAGGCTGCCGTCCTTGAAGATCAGGAGGGTGGGAATGCTGCGGATGTTGTACTGCGAGGCGGTTATTGGATTTTCATCCACGTTGAGCTTGGTGATTTTCACGCCGCCCACATACTGGGCGGCCAGCTCTTCCAGGATTGGGGCGATGGTCCTACAGGGTCCGCACCAGGGGGCCCAGCAGTCAACCAGGACGGGACCGCCGGCCAGAACTTCCCGGGCGAAGCTGCCGTCATCTACCTTGATAACCTGACCCTGTTCGCTGGCGATGACCAGGGGCGCGCCGCATTTGCCGCATAGGGCCTTCTGGCGGAGCCGTTCTTCGGGGATGCGGTTCTTCTTCCCGCAGGTGAAACACCGGATGATCATGTCATCGAGCGGCGCATGGCATTTGCCGCAGACCGGGTGCTGCTGAAAACGGTCCCGGGGGAGCCGATTCTTGACGCCGCAGGTAAGGCAGCGGATTACGATATCATCCTGGTCCATTTCATGCTCCTGCTTATGGGCATTGGAGAACATTCGATTTGACCTTAGCAACGTCTTCGTGAAATGTCAAATTGCCAGAGGGTTCTATTGGCCGCCGTTTTTCTGGTGATGAAATAAGGTTCTGCGTGTGGTATAAAAACGCCTAATACGAAAAAGAGCCGGCAAAAAGTCCCGGCGTGGCCCCTTGGCCACGGACCGGGCGCTTGAGCGGGCCCGTTATCAATCAGGAGGAAAAAGATGAAGAGAATTTTTTATTTTCTTGTCACCAATGTGGCGATCCTGCTGGTGCTCAGCATCACGATGAACATCCTCGGGGTGGGATCTTACATGACCAGGGAGGGACTGGATTATCGCGCCCTGCTTATTTTTGCCGCCATCTTCGGGATGGGCGGGGCCTTTATCAGTCTGGCCATCTCGAAATGGACCGCAAAAAAGATGACCAGCGCCCAGGTGATTACCAAACCGGCCAATGAAACGGAGATGTGGCTCTTCAGGACCGTAGAGGAACTGGCCGCCCAATCCCGAATCGGGATGCCTGAGGTGGCGATCTATCCGGCTGATGATCTGAACGCCTTTGCCACGGGGATGCGCCGGAACAACGCCCTGGTGGCGGTATCCCAGGGGATGCTGCGCCGGATGGACCGGGAGAAGATCAGGGCGGTCCTGGCCCACGAAGTAGCCCATGTGGCCAACGGCGACATGGTAACCCTGGCCCTGATCCAGGGAGTGGTAAACACCTTTGTCCTCTTCCTGTCCAGGGTGGTGGGACATGTGGTGGACCGGGTGGTCTTCAAGAATGAGCGGGGCCACGGTCCGGCCTTCTGGATCACCACGATCATCGCCGAAGTGGTGCTGGCCGTATTGGCTTCGATTGTCGTCCTGCATTTTTCCCGGCGACGGGAATACCGGGCCGACGGCGGGGCGGCGGAGCTGGTGGGGAAGAGGCCGATGATCGGCGCGCTCAAGGCCCTGCAGACCTCGATCGCGCAACCCCACCTGCCGGACAAGATGGCCGCCTTCGGCATCTCCGGCGTGAAGAGAAAGGGACTGGCGGCCCTGTTCGCCACCCATCCCGATCTCGATGACCGGATCGCCGCCCTGGAGGCCGCGCAATACCCGGAGATCAGATAGGGAGGTAAAGATTCAGTCTTGAGGGGCGGACTTAAGACGAACATTGCCTGCCCATGAGTCTCTTGCAAAACTCCTGCGGACGCGACGGAGCGCGTCCCTCCAGTCTCCAAAGCATGCCATTTCGGCGTCTTTTGGAGGGCCTAGCGAAGTCGTGGCCGTCTTTACCCTGCGTCTTGCAATTGGCTCCCCGTGTAACTGAATCTTTACATAGGGAGGGATTATTTCCTTTACCAGGGGCATGGACTTGATATAGAGTGCCGGAAAATTGAATAATGTTGCTAGGGGTGTCGCGAGACTGAGAAAGGGGACTTGATTCCCCCAACCCTTGGAACCTGAGATGGATAATACCAGCGGAGGGAAGCAACGTAATTAACCATTACAGCGAGCTTACCAGACCGGTAGGCTCGCTTTTTTTTGCGAGGCGGGGAATGGTCATGAGAATCATCTTTAACGGCCGGGAAGAAGAACTCCCTGAAGAGATACCGCTGGGGGATTACCTTGCGGCCAAGGGGTACCGTAACGAACTCCTGGTGGTCCAGCACAACGGGCAGATCTACCGTCCGGGAGAGTGGCAGAGGTTGATCATCAAACCGGGGGACCAGCTCGATGTCCTCCATTTTGTAGGCGGAGGTTGAAGGAATGGAAAGGTTGATCATTGGCGGCCGGGAAATAACCAGCAGGCTGTTTTTGGGGACGGGCAAGTTTTCCTCATACCGGCTCATCCCGGAAATCATCGCCCGGACGGGCATTCAGGTCGTCACGGTGGCCCTGCGCCGGGTGGATCCGGGGAAGCAAGAGGACGACATGCTGGCGTATATCCCCGGGGACTGCATCCTCATGCCCAATACCTCCGGGGCGAGAAACGCCGAGGAGGCGATCCGGATCGCCCGGCTGGCCCGGGCCATGGGCTGCGGTGACTGGGTGAAGATCGAGGTGATCAACGACAACCGCTACCTCCTGCCGGACAACGAAGAAACGATTCGGGCCACTGCGGTCCTTGCCCGGGAGGGTTTCATCGTCCTCCCCTATATGAATCCGGATCTGACCGCGGGAAGGAAACTGGTAGACGCGGGGGCGGCGGCGGTAATGCCCCTGGGTTCGCCCATCGGGACGAACCGGGGCTTTAAGACCCGGGAACTGGTGCAGATCATGATCGACGAGATAAAATGCCCGATCATAGTCGATGCAGGCCTGGGACGGCCTTCGGAGGCCGCGGAGGCCATGGAGATCGGCGCGGCGGCGGTTCTCGTCAACACGGCCATCGCGACGGCCGGCGATCCTCTGTCCATGGCGGATGCCTTTTCCCTGGCCGTTCGGGCGGGTCGTCAGGCTCATCTGGCCGGTCCGGGCGAGGTCTCTGCTCTGGCGAGGGCGTCGTCTCCCCTGACGGGATTTCTGGATTGAGGTAAAAGGATGAGCTTTTACGAGTTGCTGGCCACAGGGTGTGAACGGGATTTGGCGTCATGCTGGCAAGAAGTCACGGAGCGGGAGGTGAGGGAGGCCCTCGGGAAGGAAAGGCCCCGCGAGGAGGATCTCCTCGCCCTGCTCTCCCCCGCGGCAGGCGCATTCCTGGAGGAGATGGCCCTCCGGGCGCGGGAAATAACCCGTCGGCAGTTCGGGCCGGTGATTCAGCTCTACACCCCGCTTTATCTGGCGGACTATTGTGAGAACAGCTGCCTCTACTGCGGATTCAGTGCGGCCAATCCCTTTCCCCGCCGGGTCCTGAGCCTGGAGGAGGTGGAGAGGGAGGCAAAGGCCATCGCTGAAACCGGGATACAGCATGTACTCATTCTCACCGGTGAATCCCGGCGTCATTCGCCCCTTTCGTATCTCCGGGAATGTGTCAGTCTTTTGCGGGATTATTTCCCCTCGATTTCCGCGGAAATATATCCTCTGACACAACAGGA
>JAXMLI010000074.1:0-15698 GCA_034368785.1 Smithellaceae bacterium
CGGCTGGATGCGACGAACGTTGTCCGACCGCTGGTAGCGGTGATCTCCAACGTGGCCCTGGATCATATGGAATATTTGGGGAATACGGTAGGGGAAATCGCCCGTGAGAAGGGCGGCATTATCAAGGAAAAGGGGATTTGCCTCACCGCGGCCAAGGATCGCGAGGCCATTGCAGTGCTGGCAGAAATATGTCTGAAAGAGGGGGCCAGTCTAAAACGCCTGGGGAAGGGGATACGGCTCACCAGGCACAGAGATGGCGCCTTTTCCTATGCGGATGGCGCCAGAACATATAAACGTCTCGAATGTGCCCTGATTGGTAAACACCAGCAGGAAAATGCGGCCATGGCCGTCGGAGTAGCGGAAGAACTCAGAAGAAAAGGATTTTTACTCGACGAGAATGCCATCCGGAGGGGATTGGCCAATATCCGCTGGGAAGGCCGGATGGAGGTAGTTCATAAGGCGCCGCTGATCGTCCTGGACGGCGCGCATAACCCTGCCGGGGTAAAAATCCTCTGCGATGTTTTGGACTGCGATTTCTCTTTCAGGAAGCTGGTTATTGTTTTTGGCGTTCTCGGTGACAAGGATTTCCGGTCCATGATCAGAAAGCTGGCAAAGAGAGCGGACCGGCTCATTTTAACAAAACCCGATTCCAGCCGGGCGGTAGCCCCGGTCCAACTGCTGCCATTGGCAGCGCCCTACTGCCGCGAGGTGGTGATCGAGGAATATCCGCCTGAGGCGATCAAGACGGCCCTTGCCTGGTCATTGCCGGAGGATCTTATCTTGATCGCCGGTTCGCTTTATCTGGTTGGCCAAGCAAAAAAGATTCTGCCTTCCTTGACAAATCAACAGGGGAACAAGCCTATATGCCTGTCGGACGTATGAAAATATTCTTTTCGATTGTGATCTTCCTTCTTATCGCGTCCGCCGGTTTATTTGCAGGGGCGGGCGAGGTTCTGGCCGAAGCTCCGGCCAAACCGGTGGACATCGAAGCCGATGTGGTGACCTACGAACAGGACCATGACCGTTATACGGCCTCAGGCAAGGTGAAAGTCACCTTTTCCGCTCTGATCCTGACTGCGGATCATCTGGTTCTCGACATGCCCGGTAACGAGGTGCGAGCCACAGGCAAGGTAAAACTGACCAGCGCCGATGATATCCTGGAAGGTGACATGGCGGTATTCGATATTGACAAGGGTACCGGGGTGATCCACCAGGGCAGTGCCTTCCTGTCCAAAAATCACTTCTACCTTCGGGGTAGCAAAATCGAGAAAACCGGCGAACATACCTATCGGGCTCTTGATGCCAGGGCAACTACCTGCGACGATGAGGCGCCCGACTGGCAGATCGCGGGGAGCGAACTGGAAGTCACGATCGACGGCTATGGAAAATTGAAGCATGGAAGGTTTCTCGTGAAAAACATGCCCGTTTTTTATCTTCCATATATGATTTTCCCTGCCAAAACTACCCGTCAGTCCGGTTTTCTCCTGCCCAGCGTAACCCATTCCCGTGATATTCACGGCTGGGATCTAGAGGTGCCCTACTTTATCGCGCTTTCCGAGGATACCGATGCCACCCTTTATCTGCGCTATCTGGAGCGAAGCGGGGTGAAGATAGGCCTGGAGTATCGTTACTTTCTGGGAGATTATTCCTCCGGCACGGTTTATGGAGATTTTCTTCAGGACCAGAGGACGATTATGGAATCCTACGGGGCCATAAGCCGAGACTGGCCCGATGGGGCGCAAAGGTGGTCGCTCTACTGGCAGCACGAGACCGCGTTTTCCCCCTCTTCATATCTGCGCCTTGATCTATTCCGGATGTCCGATATTTGGTATTTCCGTGATTTTTCTTCCAAAAATTACTATCTTAACAGTTACGGAGGTCAGCCGGAAGAGAGATTCAGACGGATTTCTTTTAAGGCCAACGAGTCTCTGACTGCACTGGAGTCAACCGCACGCATCGTGCATAAATTTGACTTCCACTACGTCAATTTCCTGATAAGACACACGGATGATCTGACCAGTCAAACCAATGACGCCACCCTGCAGAAGTATCCGGAGCTTTCCTTTGGCGGCGCCAGACAAACCATTTTAGGCAGCCCCCTCCAGTATGAATGGAACGGTTCACTTTCCTACAACTATCGCCTGAAGGGCCAGAGAGGCTATATTGCGGAAATGGCGCCCATGCTCTATCTTCCTCTGACCGTAGGCGGGGTACTCTCAGTCCTGCCGGAGGTGGGCCTGCAGGGAACCTATTGGAGTCGCAATGATGATATTCCGGCAGCAGGGGCCAAGGCAGACGGACGTACGCTCTATAATCTCGCGCTGAAGCTTTCCACCGATTTCCATCGGGTATTTGACATTGGCGGAGACCGGGTGGAGAAAATCAGGCATTCAGTGAAACCAGAAGTCACCTACCAGTACACGCCGGATGTGGAGCAGGGGAATTTACCGGATTTCGTACCGCAGGTGGCGGCGAGAAGCAATATCACCTATGCCCTGACCAACTTCCTGGTGGCCAGAGAGAGGAATAAGGAAGGGACCGCCACCTACCGGGATTATCTCCGCCTGAAATTATCGCAGACCTACGATGTTCGCGAGGCCTCACGGAATATATCTGCTCAGGAGGAACGGAGGCCCCTGGGCGACGCAATACTTGAGTTTGATTTAAACCCGGACCCGCATCTGTCCCTTTCTGCGAGGAACAATTATGATGTTTACCAGGGCAGATGGCGTCAGGCAAATTACGATCTGGCCTTGAGAGATAAAAGGGGTGACGCGCTGGGTCTGGGATACCGTTATACCAGGGATATCCAGGAAGAGTTGAACCTGTCCCTCAAGGCGGTGGTGAACAAAGAACTGGATTTAACCTATCTCTACCGGCGGAACCTCCAGGACGGGAAGGATCTGGAAAAGACAATCGGTCTCAGTTACCGCAAACAATGCTGGATGGTGGAATTCAATTATTCGGTGAAGGAACTGGATACCCTGTTCATGTTCAATGTTTCCCTCTACGGGCTGGGTAAATTCGGCATCTGGTAGGCATGACGGCTTCGTATTTATTGGTAGAGCAGTATTTTATCCCCTCTTTAGCAAACTGACCCTTACCCATAAGTCCCGCTGGACACGGTAGAAAGGTAGAAATGTAGGGTGCGTTAGGCGGCTTTTTGCCGTAACGCACCGGATAATTTGGTGCGTTACGCTCCGCTAACGCACCCTATAACTTGTGCCTCGCGTGTCCTGCAATATTTGTGTCCAGCGGTCAGTTTGCTAAAGAGGGGAGAAAAACCGCTCTACCCATAATTTTGTCGCAGACCCATCACTCTTCCATTTTTCCGTCAATCAATACGGCCGGATTGACATTGAGGCGGAAATTCCCCCACAGGCGCCCATCAATAAATATCGGGAAGGCGATTTCGGTGAGAATCTCCCCGGTATCGCGGGAAAATGTCTGCATCAGGAAGGGTGCGCTATTCCTGGCGGCACGCATACCGACCGGATCGGTGAATTTGCGCTTGTGCCGGCTATAGGTGAAATCTTTCTCATAAATACCAGTGTGCACCGAAAACCTTTTGCAATGGGCGGGCGCATAGCCATTGGTATCCACCGCAATCATCGACACCGAACCGGGGACGTCGGAAAAAACCTCTTCATATATTTCCTGCAGGGCGTTTTCCACCGCCGAATCGTAGCAGGTCTTGAATTTCTGCGGATTGCTATCGGGAATCAACTGATAATTCCGGTCAAATATATTCAGACCCTCATTGAAATGGCGATGGAACAATTCCACCATTCGGTCACGGTGGCGGCCTCCTTTGATCAGGATGTCCTCAAACATGCCGAAACCAATCTTGAACTTGGCGCCCGATTCCTGGATCTGCTCGGTGGATTTGGCAAGATCCAGGGCAGATTTTTCCGATTCGGTCATCCGGGTGATCACCTCCTTGCTTAAGGAGCCAATCGTGGTGACCTTGTTGTGCATATCCTGATGGGTGGTGAGCAGACCATGAATCGCTGAATTGATATTCACCAGTTGGGAATCGGTAATGGCGACATCCTGCACCATCTTGGCGAAATGTGCGGAGGAGCGTTCGATTACCACCTTGGTTTCCATGGTATCGTCGCTGATCGCGAGGGTTTCCTTAAGGGTAGTGTTGACCAGAACCCCCATATCGTCGATGCTGGTGGAAATGGTGCTGGTCGCCGCCTTGACCCGCTCGGCGAGTTTACGGACCTCGTCCGCCACCACGGCAAAACCGCGCCCCACTTCACCGGCCCGCGCCGCTTCAATGGCGGCATTGAGTGCCAGGAGGTTTGTCTGGTTGGAAATATCGTTAATCAACATAACGATGCCGCGGATGCTTTCCGAATGCTCAGCAAGCTGTCGCACGACGATATTGAACGAACCCAGGCGCTCGTTGATGGTATCCATCTTCGCGGCTACGTTGAGCAGCTCATCAAAAGAAGATTTGGCGCTCGCCAGATAGCCGCTGGTGGAGTCGGAAATGAGCCGGGCATTGTCGGATACTTCGTCCACCCCATGGGTAATCCGGGTGCTGCCCTCCAGAATGATTTCGGTGAATTCGTCCTGCTTCTTGCCGCTGGCGTTCGATTCCTTGATCCGCTTTGTCATCTTGGCGGTCTCGACGGCGACGGCCACACTTAAGTTACGAATGTGGGCGATGGTGGCGCGCAAATCCCTGACCAGGCTGTTGTAGTTGGTCGCCAGATCGCGAATTTCGTCGTGGGTCCTGACCGGGATTTCTCGCGAGAGATCCTCTTCCCCCGAAGCAACTTCGCGCAGAATGGTCGCCATTTCACGGATGGGCGATACCACCATGAAGCGCAGGAGATAAATGAGGGCAATGGTGACAATGCCCGAAAAGCCGAATAGCAGGGAGAGCAGCGAAAAGCTGCTGTCGAAGTTCGCCATGACTTCGGCAAGTCTTTCGGCGGGTATCCTGGCGTCCAGCAGAATGCGGTGAACCGTTTTCTGCTGGGTGTAAAAGACCAGGAAACACGAGGACTGAATGACCACTAGCACCGCCATGCTGGCTGCCAGTTTCTTGGTCAGGCTGTCGAAGAACATTTCCTCCAGAGCAACATACAATGATTTCAAGGCGTTCACGCCCCACTCCTCCAGACTCCCTATTTTAGCATCAGCCTCGGCAGCCAGAGGGTCAAATCAGGCCAGTAGGTAAAGATCATCAATCCGATGAACTGGATAATCAGAAACGGGATCACGCCGCGGTAGATATGCGAGAGAGTCACATCCTTGATTCCCAGACCGGACAGATAGAACAGGGCATAGCCGAAGGGTGGCGAGAGAAAGGACATCTGGAGGTTCACGGCCATCATGATGACGAACCAGACCGTATCGAACCCCAGGGCCTTGGCCACGGGCAGAAAGATGGGAAAGACGATCATGACGATGCCGATCCAGTCGATGAACATTCCGAGGATAATAAGGATGAACATCATGAGAAAATAGGTTCCCCATTTGCCGAGACCGAGACCCAGCATCCCGTCCACGAGGGCCGTGCCGCCACCCAGGCCTAAAAACACGGCGGTGAAACAGGAGGCCCCGACGACAATAACGAGGACCATGGTGGTGGTTTTCGCCGTCTGATACAGACAGTCCCGGAAGGTTGCCCAGGTAAACTTGCCGTAAACCACCATCAGGATAAAGGCGGCAAAGGCCCCCACGCCGGCGGCCTCGGTGGGGGTGGCAAGGCCCATGAAGATCGAGCCCAGCACGGCAAAGATGAGGCCCAGGGGGGGCAGGGCGTATTTCAGGGCGCCCTTTATTACCTCACCCTTGGAAATTCCCGCCATTTCTTCCGGAGGCAAGGGCGGCCCCAGGGTGGGATCGATCCAGCAACGAACCCCGATATAGATCATATAGAGGATACCCAGGGAAACCCCGGGAACAACGGCGCCCAAGAGGAGCTGGCCCACGGAGATCGCCGCCTGGTCGCCCATGATGACGAGCATGATGCTGGGGGGAATCAGGATGCCCAGACTGCCTCCCGCCGCGACCATCCCCATCGTGAGTTCCTTTTGATAACCATAGCGGATCAATAGCGGCCCAGCCAGGAGTCCCATGGTAACGACGGAGGCGCCGACGATGCCGGTGCAGGCGGCAAAGACGATGCACACCCCGATCACGGCCAGCCCCAGACCGCCGCGTACGGGACCCAGGAGAAACCGCAGCGATTTGAAGAGGCCGTCGGCCACCCCGGAGACGGTGAGGAAATTGCCCATCAGGATAAATAAGGTTATTGCCACCAGGACAAAATTGTCCATCACCCCGTAGGTTCTGTTGATCACAATGCCGACGAACTGGGGGCCGATCCCCAGGAAACCGTAAATAATACCCACGCCGCCTAAAACGAAGGCCAGGGGATGGCCCAGAAACAGGAAGATCACCAGGACAAAAAACATGGAAATCGCGATAAACTCAGGACTCATGGTTCCACCCCCTCATTTTTCCAGGCTTCGATCGTTTTAATGAACTCGGCGATACCCTGGAGAAGGAGCAAGAAGGCCGTTACGGGAATCACCGTCTTGATCGGATAGAGGGGCGGTCCCCAGGTACTCCAGGAGCTTTCCCACATGGACCAGGACTCGATGGCGTAGATGATCCCGTAACCCAGGATGACGAGGACGAAGGGGAAGAAGATGAGGAGATAATTGATTATCGTGATAAGGGCCTGGGTCCTTTTGGACAGCCGGCCGACCAGCAGATCTATCCGTACATGGGAACCATGGAGCAGGCCATAGGCCGCCACCAGCATAAAGTGGGCGCCAAAGAGGAAATTGCTCAGCTCGAAGCTCCAGATGGTCGGGGCGTTCATCGCCCGGGAGATGACCTCGAAGACGATAAGACAGGTCAGGGGAACGACCAGGAAGCTGAAGAGTTTGCCGCTCCATTCGCTTACCCGATCTATCTTTTTTATAATCACACCTAGCTTGCTTGCTTCCATAATGATAATCCTCTGGGCATTTCTGGTTGTAATTACTTGGGTAGATAGACTGCAGGCCTTTAGACTGTAGGAACCTGCCACGCTAGACCATTTATTATAGGTCAGGCGTCCCGCCTGACCTATTTTGTTAATTCAGCCTGCAGCGTAAACTACCTGCGTAGTTACCTCTGTTTTATTGGACTCCCCTGTCGCCAAGGGAGTCCAATAGCAGTGCTTATTTCAGGCCGGGCAGATTAGGCAGGCTGGTTGGATTCCTGCCATGGGTGAATGGTTCCTGGGTGTCCCGGGCGATCCGGAAATCCTTGAAATACTGGAACATGGAGAGGGCTACCCGATGAAAATCGGGGTTCCTGGCCGATTCTTCGACCAGATATTCCCAGGCGTACTCCTCGACCTTCTTCATATCTTCCGCGGGGAGTTTGAATACCTGGGTGCCCGCCTTGCGGAATTTTTCCATGGCCTCGATGTTGCCCACCTCGAACCAGCTGCTCATATAAGCGACCGTGGCCGCGGCGGCATGTTCGACGATCAGCTGAAGGTCCTTCGGCAGCTTGTTCCAGGCATCCTTGTTGATCATTACCCCGAAGAGGGAGGCCGGCTGATGCCAACCGGGACCATGATTGAACTTGGTAACCTCGGCGAAGCCCATGCCCCAGTCGATGGAGGCGCTGCTGAACTCGGCGCCGTCAATAGTCCCCAGCTGCAGGCCCTGGTAGATCTCCCCGCCGGGCAGCATCACCTGGGCGCCTCCCAGTTTTTTCAGGATGTGCCCCATGGCCCGTCCCGCCATGCGGAGTTTTTTGCCTTTGAAGTCGGCCAGGTTCCTGATGGGGACCCGGGCGCGCACCCCCGACTCCATGGGAGAGACGGCGGTCATGAAATAAACCATGTTAAACTTGCCGTAGATGGCGGTGTAAAGGTCCTTGCCGCCGGCGTGATAGTACCAGTTCACATAGTCATACTGGCCAAGACCCATGGGGAAGGAGCCCATGAGGTCGAAGGCGGAGTTCTTGCCGCCCCAGTAGCCGGGCCAGTCGCCGCCCATCTCTACTGTTCCCTTGGAAACGGCATCGAAGACGCCCGGGGTGGGAACCAGTTCGCCCGCGCTGTAAACCTTGATCTGGAGACGCCCGCCGCTGAGTTCCCCCACCAGCTTGGCAAAGTGCTTGTCCACCTCGATGATGTTAATCGCCGGGGTCCAGGTGGTGGCTAATTTCCAATGGATCGTCTGGGCGAAGGCGCCCCCGACGGTAAATGCCATTAACATTAACGACGCAAAGATTAATCCTAACAACTTTTTCATTTTTAACCCCCCTTTTATTAATTTTTCTTCTCCATGACCCGCCGGAAAACCCCTTTGCCGGGCATTTCCCGCGGGGACCAATCATCATCTTTGCCCTCGCCATCACCTCCCTCGCGCTGCAAATAATTAACAGTTTGGCGACTTGTACAGTAACAAAATAGGTCAGGCGTCCCGCCTGACCGGCCAAGCAAATGGCGGGAACCATTAATCATCGCATGTCAGGCGGGACGCCTGACATGTGATAAATGGTATCGCCTGGCCCGTTCCTGCAAGTCTAAAAGCCTACAGTCAACCTATCTAAGCGGTTACCATTGCCGCTCAATAGGTCTTGACCATGCCGCCATCAAAGAGGAGATCGCCCCCGACGAGGTACTTGCCATGGGAAGAAAACCCGATGGTGAAGAGATTCGCCACCTCGATGGGGGTCATCATTTCCTTTACCCGGGATCTCCCCATCATGACGTCTCTGATGACCTCTTCCGGCGATATCCCGCGCTGCCGCGCCTGCTCGGGTACCTGCTTGAGGGCCAGTGGCGTTTTTACGAAGCCAACGCTGACCGTAAAGGATCTGATTTTCCCCTCTCCCTCGGCGGCGATGGACTGGGAAAGCCCCCGCAGCCCGAACTTGGTGATGTTATAGACGGGCTTGTTCCTGGTGACCATGTGACCATGGACGGAACACATGTTTCCGATGGCGCCAATGCCGTCTGCGCTGGCTTTAATGTGGGGGATGCAGAGTTTTGAGAGGTAAAATGGCGCCCGGAGCATGATCCGCTGCATCCGGTCATAGATGTTCATCGGGAAGTCCTCGATGGCGTTGATGTGCTGGAGTCCGGCGATGTTGACCAGGTATTTGATGACGCCGCAGGCCGAGGCCTTTTGCGCCAGATTTTCTATTTCTTCATCCTTTTCGAGATCCGCCCCGATAAAGATGACCTTTCCCCCCAGGAGCTTGGCCCGCTCCACCGTGAGCTGACCGCCGTCCGTATCAATATCCGTTCCCACCACCGTGAGTCCGTTTACCGCGAGCGCAATCGCCGTCGCGCGGCCTACGCCGCTTGCGGCGCCGGTGACCAGGGCAACGTTTTCAGGGATGAAGGACTTATCCTTAAGGACCAGGACATCCTCTTCCCAGATCAATGGTTCCTGCAGGTCCAGCCGCATTGAATGATCCATAATGACCCCCGCTTTATTCGCTTTTGCCCTTTGATAACCAGTAAGAGATGTTGTGATGTTGGAAAGCCGGGCGCCCCGGATAGATAACTTACGCTAGCGGGGATAAACGAGCAATATTCAGGCCACGGCAGGCACAGGGAGTAAAACGCAGTAATAACGCGATGTATAAGTATTCCTGGCTCGCGGGGACTTTTATTGGTGTATAAATTCCTCTACACTAGGAACGCATCATTCTGGCAGGGCGAGGCTGTAGTGCCGATTGTGCAGTAGAATTAATTCTACATGTAGAATAATGGCTACTGCGGTCCGGAGAGGGGGATGCCCATTTTTTTCATTTTCTTATAAAGCCCTGTCCGGTGGATTCCCAGGAGCCGGGCCGCCTCGTTCTTGTTATTACCGGCCAGGCGCAGGCCATGGAGAATGGCCTCTTTTTCCGCTTCACTGTTCAGCTGTTTCAGCTTTATCTCCATCCGGCTTTCCTGATGACCGTCGAAGTCCTGGAGGAATACCGGCAGGTGTCTCAGGCCGATCCTGTCGCCATCTATGGTGTACAGTATCCGCTCGAGGACGTTGGAGAGTTCCCTCACGTTTCCCGGCCAGGGGTATTTTATGAAGATTTCCATGGCCTCAGCGGATATTTCCACCATTCTGGTCGCCTGTTCGCGGTGGAACTTTTCGATGAGATACCTGGCAATTCCCGGGATGTCATCTTTCCTTTCCCGGATGGGGGGGATCTGGAGGGGGATTACATTGAGGCGGTAATAAAGATCCTTCCTGAATTTACCCTCTTCCACCAGTTGTCCCAGATCCCCGTTAGTGGCGGCGATGAGGCGGAAGTCAAGCCTGGTCAGGCGGGTCCCGCCGAGTCGTTCCAGTTCTTTTTCTTCCAGGACCCGCAGGAGTTTGGGTTGCACCTCCAGGGGGAGGTCACTTATCTCATCGAGGAAAATGGTGCCCTCCTGGGCCAGCTCAAATTTACCTGGTTTCCCCTTGATCCCCGCCCCGGTGAAGGCCCCCGGCTCATAACCGAACAGTTCCGCCTCCATGAGTTCTTTGGGGATGGCAGAACAGTTGATCCTGATAAAGGGGTGAATCCGTCTGCTGCTGGCGTAATGGATGGCATGGGCAAAGAGTTCCTTCCCGGTGCCGCTTTCTCCGGTGAGCAGAACCGGAGCATTGGTCTGGGCCGCCTTCAGTGCCTGATCCTTCACCTCCGAGAGATCCCTGCTGTTGCCGGCAATGTGGTCGAAGGTGTACTTGGAAGACCGGAGCGAGGTCAGCTCTTTTTCATAAAGTGCCACCTTTGTCTCCAGGAGATTCAGCCTCTTGGCCAGGGTGTGAACATCTCTGACGTCCTTGAACATCACCTGGCCAAAGACAAACAGGTTTCCGTCTTCCGTGACGATAGGTATCCGCTGGACCACCATATCCTGATCTTTGATCCGCTGGGAATGGTTTATTTCCGCCACCCTGGTCTGGGCGACAATATGCATTCTGGTATTCTCGATTACTGCGGTACAGTGCTTTCCCGGGACCTCAGCGGGGTTCAGCCCGAGAAATTTTCCGTAAGTGTCACTGAAAAAAATAATCTTCCCCAGCTGGTCGGTAATCACCACCCCGTGGTGGATGTTATTGAGGATGGCCTCGTAGAATTTTACTTGCCGTTTTAGGGAATCAGTTTCCCGCCGGGTCAGGTTGCGGTCCACTTTCATGTTTTATTTCCTTTTCCATTTCTCTTTTGCGCAGGTCTTTGCGCATGATTTTACCCGTCGAGGTCATCGGAAGAGCGGAGATGAACTCGATTTCCCGGGGATACTCGTGCCTTGCGAGACGGACCTTGACGAATTCCCTGATCTCCTCTGCCAGGGCCGGCGAGGCCTGGCGGTCGGGCTTCAATACAATGAAGGCCTTGATAATCTCGCCCCGGAGGGGATCGGGCTTGCCGATGACCGCCGAGAGGGACACGGCCGGATGCCTGATCAGACAATCCTCGATCTCCGCGGGGCCGATCCGGTAGCCCGCGCTGGTGATCAGATCATCCTTACGGCCGACGAACCAGAAATAGCCCTCCTCATCCTTTTTGGCCAGGTCGCCGGTCAAGGCCCAGTCGCCGATGAATTTATCCCGGGTCGCCTCCGGGTTGCGAAAATACTCCAGAAACATGACGGGGTCGGGCCGCTTGACCGCCACCTCGCCCACCTGCCCGGGCGGCGCCGGATTCCCCTCTTCATCGATGATTTCGACCGTATGACCGGGGATGGCGCGGCCCATGGAGCCGGGACGGACCTCCATGATTTCACAGCAATTTCCCACCACCAGATTTGCCTCCGTCTGGCCGTAGAACTCGTTGATCTGGACCCCGAGCGCGTCCCGTCCCCAGGCGAGGAGTTCCTCCCCCAGGGTCTCGCCGCCGCAACCCATGGTCCGGAGGTCAAAACGGTAGCGTTTCCGGGGCTCCTTCACCTGTCGCATCAGCTTCAGTGCCGTGGGAGGCATGAAACAGTTGCGTATCCCGTGTTTTGAAAGGAGGTGGAAGGCCTGTTCGGGGTCGAATTTTTTCGCCCGGTAGGCGACCACCGGGACGCCGTGATACCAGCTCGGGAGGAGGACATCAATCAACCCGCCGATCCAGGCCCAGTCGGCGGGTGTCCAGTAGAGGTCTCCCGGCTGGGGGAAGAAATTATGGAAAAACTCCACCCCTGGAATGTGGCCAAGCAGAACCCGATGGGCATGGAGCGCCCCTTTCGGGGGGCCGGTCGTGCCCGAGGTGTAGATGATCAGTGCCGGGTCGTCGGGATGGGTCGGGAACGGCTCGAAATGGTCATTGCCCTTTCCGAGGGCGGTCCAGAAATCAACTGTTCCCTCCTCCCGGACCCCCTTCGTGACGAAGATAACCTTCAGGTGTGGCAGCTGTTCCCGGATCAGGAGGATCTTTTCCAGGTTGGCCCCATCGGTAATGATCGCCTTTGCCTCCGAATTGTTGAGCCGGTACTCAAGGGCGTCCGGTCCGAAGAGGGTAAAAAGGGGGACGGCGATGGCGCCGATTTTGTAGAGGGCAAGGTGGGTGATCGCCGTTTCCGGGCATTGGGGCAGGAGGATTCCCATCCGGTCTCCCCGGGAGATGCCGTAGTGAAGCAGGCTGTTGGCGAACTGATTGGAGAGTTTTTTTAATGCCGCGAAGGTATATCTTTCCTCCCGGCCGGTGTCCTCTTCGAAGATCAGGGCGAGACGATGGGGATCGACGGCCCACTGGTCGCATACGGCCTGACCGATATTGAAAGATGCCGGCATGGGCCAGCGGAAACTCTTATACACCCCGTCGTAGGAATTCATTCTCTGGAGCATGGTCTCACCTCGGGATCAAGAAAGATGCTATCTACTCAGGCGTAGGTGTAGGGTGCGTTAGCGAAGCGTAACGCACCGAAGCAGCTATCTTCCTGAACGTCACCATGCCGCCCGATAGAGGGCGACAATATCCTCCACGCTTGCCGTCCGGGGGTTGTGGGCGGGGCTGCCGCTCGCAATGGCGTCTTTGGCCATCTGTTCCAGCCGTTCCTCAAACTTCCCCTTGTCCCGGACCAGTTCTTTCAAAGAGGGGATCTGCAGTTCCTTCAACAACCCCTTGATCACGGCAAGCCCGGCGTGGGCCGCCTCGATGCTGGAGAGCCCCCGGGTATCCGCGCCCAGGGCGGCGGCGATCCGGGCGTAGCGCTCCTGGTTTCCCGCGATGCTGTACTCTGTTACCACGGACAGGATCGCCGTATTGGTGAGGCCATGGGGCAGGTGGAAATTCGCTCCGATGGGGCGGGACATGCCGTGAACCAGGGCGATCGAGGAGTTGGAAAAGGCCATGCCCGCCTGCAGGGCGCCCAGCATTACCTTGGTCCGGGCCTCGATATTCTGCGGATTTGCCCAGGCCTGATAAATGTTTTGCGTGATAAGCTCCAGCGCCGAGAGGGCCAGGAGATCGCTCAAGGGTTGGGCCTTCCGGGACACATAGGCCTCGATGCCGTGGGTGAGGGCGTCCAGGCCGGTAGCGGCCGTCAGGAGCGGCGGAAGGGTCAGGGTCAGGAGCGGATCGACCAGGGCTACGCGGGCGATCAGGTAGGGACTGCCGATGGGCATCTTGACGTTTCTGTCCTGATCGGTGATAATGGTGAAGATGGTTGCCTCGCTGCCCGTGCCGGCGGTGGTCGGGACGGCAATCAGGGGCAACCCGGCCTTGGGTATCTTCCCCAGCCCGAGGTAATCCTGGAGCTTGCCCTGGTTTACCGCCATGACGGCGATTGCCTTGGCCGCATCGATGGGGCTTCCCCCTCCCACGGCGATAACCAGATCGCAGCCTTCTTCCCGCAGGACCTGGAGGCCCCCGGCCACATGCTCCAAGGTAGGTTCAACGTTGACGCCGTCGTAGATTACCGCCGGGATGCCCGCCTGTTTAAGAGATGCCTGCACCGGGGCGACGACGCCCAGGTTAATCAGGTTCTCGTCGGTGACAATGAGGGCCTTTGCGGCGGAAAGCCTGGCGGCTTCGGGACCGGCCTGGTCGGCGGCATGACAGCCGAAATGGATGGCGGGCGGCACTTGAAAGAGCTTGGATTGTTCCATCTGGCATCTCCTGAGGATAGTTTGCGGGGCTAGAGAGGGTTTTGTATAGTTGATAAAAAAAATATGGTCAATGGATAATTATTGCGGTATTTGCGAGGCATCACAAAGAGGGGAGTTAAGGCAAATGATACCGATTGTTTCCATTGTTGGCAAGTCCGACTCGGGGAAAACCACGCTTCTGGAAAAACTGATCCGGGAACTCTGCCGCCGGGGATACCGGGTAGCGACGATCAAACATGATGTCCACGGCTTTGATATCGACCATGAGGGCAAGGACAGCTGGCGGCACAAAAGGGCCGGCGCCCACGTGGCCATTATTTCCTCTCCCCACAAGGTGGCGGTGATCGAGGACGTGGATAAGGACCATGAGATAGCCGAACTGCGGGACCGCTATATCCGGGATGTGGATCTGATCATGACGGAGGGCTACAAGCGGAACCCCCATCCCAAAATAGAGGTCTTCCGGAAGGAACTGCACCGGGAGCTGCTCTGCGGCCCCGGGGATAATCTTCTGGCCCTGGCGAGTAATGAATGGAGGGAGGTCGGCGTCCCCTGCCTCGATATCAATGACGCCCAAGGCCTGGTGGACCTGATCGAAAAGACCTTCCTGCTTTCAGAGGGGAAAAGAGGGTAGAAAAATGGAATGTCCTAATCATCCAGGCCAGGAGGTATGGGGGCAATGCCAGAAATACCAGACGGGCTACTGCCGGGAATGTTGCCACACCCTGGAGAAGGTCTGCCCCTGTTTTGATCCCAAGTCTCACTGCAAGTACCGGACGAGCTGTGTCATCTGGGCGTTACATCGGATGGGGGGCGAAAGGCCCCTGCAGGAGTGAAGGGAGCATCATGCTTGTTCGGGACTGAAAAGTAGCTGGTACTTTTGTTAAAACCCCGGATGGGATACTGAGCTTCTCTCTGGAAGGATGATGACTTCCCTAAGTCTGAATGATCTTTTATTTTGACAATTGTATATGTGTGGAATATACATTTTTCTATGGATGCAGATGAAACTATTTCCAAATGTATTGGCTTTGACTGGGACGATGGCAACTTACTCAAGAACTGGGAGAAGCACAGCGTGTCAGCGGCAGAATGTGAGCAGGTGTTTTTCAACCACCCACTTGTCACAAGTCAAGACGTTTTGCATTCCGGCTATGAGGCAAGATTCTATACTCTGGGAAAAAGTGATTCGGGGAAACACCTTTTTATCGTCTTTACCGTGAGGAATAACCTCATAAGGATCATTTCAGCTCGAGACATGAATCGCAAGGAAAGGAGTGCGTATGAGCACCATGAAAAAAATACCTAAATTTAAGACGGAAGCCGAAGAACGTGTTTTTTGGGAAAAAGCTGATTCTTCCGACTATATTGATTGGTCGAAGGCAAAAAGAGTATGACTTCCCAACATCAAGCCTTCTCTCAGAACGATTTCTCTGCGCCTGCCCGAACTCATGCTTGAAGAGTTAAAACTCATTGCCAACAAGAAGGATGTTCCCTATCAATCGCTCATTAAAATATTTTTATCTGAGCGTCTCTCGCAAGAATTAAAAGTCTGATCTTGTTTCCGGAGTGTCAATGTGAAGTAGGGGGGCAATGTGGGTCGCGGTTGTTACTTCCTGAAGTCAATAA
>JAXMLI010000075.1:0-5984 GCA_034368785.1 Smithellaceae bacterium
GTGGTTATCGATGACGCAAAAAGCCAGACATTGCTGATTTCTGACGCATAATATAAACAGGACCACGCAACTGTCAACAGGCTATATCTGCTCGTTGCGGCCACGACGGAGCGTGGCCCTCCATCAGTCTGAGGTAATTTGAGAAGTCGTCATTCTTCCTTCCGAACCGGGTTGGTCAACTGTCCTATTCCTTCAATCTCGATCGTGACCTGATCCCCATCCTGGAGCAGTACCGGCGGTTTGCGGGTAAAGCCTACACCCCTCGGGGTGCCCGTCAGGATTACCGTACCGGGCAGCAGGGTCAGGGAGCGGCTCAAGTCGCTGATTAGGGCGGGAATATCGAAGATCATTTCCCTCGTATTGGAATCCTGCAATACCTCCCCATTCAGAATTGCCCTGATGGCCAGGTTGTTCGGTTCCGATATCTCATCTGCCGTCACAATCCAGGGTCCCAGGGGACAGAAGGTATCGAAGCTCTTGCCACGACACCATTGTTTCTTCTGCTTCTCGATCTGCCAGTCCCGGGCGCTCACATCATTGGCGCAGGTGTAGCCGAAGATGTATTCCCTGGCCTTGTCCGCCGGGACATTCTTCGCCCTCTTCCCGATTATCACCGCGAGTTCCGCCTCGTAATCCACCCGTTCCGGTCCCGCCGAAGGAAGCAGGATGGTCTCACCGGGGCCAATGACGCTGTTGGTGGATTTGATGAAAAGGACCGGGATATCCGGGTAGGCCATGCCGATCTCATCGGCATGATCCCGGTAATTGAGCCCCACTGCCAAAATATTCACCGGCACAATGGGCGCAAGCTGCCGCCCTATTGTTTCCCGGCGTCCGGTCAGTCGATAATTATTGAAGAAATCCCCCTCGATAACCTCAATCTCCGTGCCTCCGAGATGACTGCCATAAAGTTCTTCGCCTTTTTCTGAAATGAACCTGACTATCTTCATTAATTTTCTCCCACGTGGATTTATTGCCCTGCTGCCTCATAGTCCCTGCTTCACTACAGGCACTCAGGGATGGTTTTCTATAGCATTATGAAAGATTTTTTGCTAGTGGATCGGCAGATGGTATTTTTTCGCGCCACCCACAATATCGCTTAATAAACGGTGATCCATGGACGGCTCAATCGAGCACATAGGAAGAAGAACCATCCACGCCACCCGTGGCCTCAGGGATACCTTCTCCTTTGCCCTGCGGGTCCTCTCCCGGATGCTAAATCCACGGACCTACAACAGCGCCGTAAAGGGGGTCGTTGTGACCCAGTTTTACTTTACCGCCGTCCAGATATTGCCGTTATTCACCCTTATCACCGTCCTGTCGGGGGTTTTTCTGGTCGGTATCGGGATTAACCTGGCGAAGGGGCTGGGTTTTACCGACACCCTGGTCAGGCTGATCATGGCCTTCGTGATCACGGAAGTGGTTCCCCTCACCACGGTGGTCCTGATCACGCTCCGCTCCGGGGCGGCAATGAATACGGAAATTGCCGTCATGAAGGTCAACGGGGAATTGCGCACCCTGGAGATGTTCGACATAGATCCTGTTGACTACCTATGCATGCCCCGGGTACTTACCGGGATGTTTACCATGTTGATCCTCTGCGGTTTTTCCACCCTCCTGATCATGATCAGCGGGATTGTCTCTTCCGCGCTCATCTTCGGGGTCGCGATGGATGTCCAGGCAGATCAGCTGATACAAGCTCTCGAAGTTTCCGACATCGCGATCCTGACCTTCAAGGCCGTCACGCTGGGCTTTTTCGTCACCCTTATCCCCATCTGGTTCGGCCTTCAGGCGAGCCGCGAGCTTACCAGCATCCCCGTCGCCGTGCTTAACGGGATGCTGAAGGTTTTTATTGCCATCGTCACGATCGAGGTGATAACATTAACAACCAGATTCATCTAGAGTTTTTTGAATCGGAAGAGATGCTGGCGCAGGCGGTGGACGAATTCGCCCAAATCCATCGGCCCGCTTGGGGAATCGTATCGCCCACGGTCCCTTTGATTTCAAATTTGGATAACTGGCTGAATATCTCTCTGATCATACAGTATCACCAGAACATGCCAAAAAAACAGGCCTACAAACTGGTCCTCGACAAACTGGAACGTTTTAATCTGGCCCCGATCGCCCATCTGAGGCCCTCCGTCCTGGGGAATCGTGAGCGGTTTCTAGTAATGCTTCTCCGGGCCTGCGCGGTCCCGGATGCCCATCTGGCCATTGACCGGCCTTTTCTTATGTTAGCAGGTGAAAATGATGGATCATTCCTGATGAATCGCCTTGGGCTGATCGGTGATCTCTACCAGGAATGCCGAATTTTCGATTTCTCCCACTGGAAAGACAGGTATCAAACAGGCTATGGCACGTAATATTGAACTAAAAGTCGGCATCTTTGTTATATTCTTGTCTCTCCTGCTCGCCGCCGCTTTGGGTTTTTTCGCCTACAAGAAGGATCTCTTCACCAAGGTCCACACCTTTACCCTTTCCTCCCGCACCGGCGATGACCTTTCCAAGGGAATGCCGGTTATCTTTTCCGGGTTAAGATCGGCAAGATTGCGGCCCTGGAACTCAATGAGGCGGGAATGGTAATGATAAAAATCAGCGTTCCCGATACGCATGTGAAATGGATCAGAAAAAACAGCAGTTTTATCGTGGATAAACCCCTGATCGGCTCCCCTCGTCTGCTGGTTTCCACGCCAGATCCGCCTGGTCCGCCCCTGACAGCGGGAGATGTGCCGGAGGTTCTCGCCGTCAACAACATCGCCGAAATAGTCAAGAAGGTCCAACCCCTCCTGGAGAGGGTCAGCCAGATCGCCGATCATCTGGAAAAGACCATGGCCCAGATCTCCTCTCCCCAGGGAGATCTCAGTAAAATACTGAAAAACTCGGAACAGCTCACGGCAAAGCTCGCGGCCCGGAATTCCCTCCTGGAAATGGCGGTAAATGACAGGGAAAGCGTCCAGGCTGTTCATGAATCGCTGAGGAAAACCAGAGAGATAACCGGCCAGGTAGATGCGATTCTCAAGAGGGTTGATTCCATGGCCCTGAAAACCGAGGAGGGGCTGTACGGCAAGGACGGGACGCTGCCTCTGGTTAATAAAATCCTGAAGGATACCCTGGCGAAACTGGATAAGGTTTCCACGTCCCTGGACAACGTAAACAAGATTACCTCTGATATTGCCGACTCCACCACCAACATCAAACGGCTGCGCAATGAACTGGACGGCACCGTGAGTACCATAAACGACCTTGTGAACGAAATTAACAGGAAGATCCCCTTCAAAAAACAACCGGATATCAAGCTGCCATGAAAAGACTATTTCCCCTGATAATCCTTCTTATTGCCGGTTGCGCCTCGGTGGAGACTCCCGCATGGACGTTTGCCAGCTTCAATCATCTGGAGAACTACAAGCAGAATTTCCTGATCGGCAAAAACGATCTTGCCGACTTCCACTTCCAAAAGGCCCAGGAAGAGATAAAAAAAAGCGGCGATATTGATATCCTGGCCAAAGCCTTCCTGACCAGATCCGCCCTGCTCGTGGCTGTGCTGGAGGCCATCCCGGACCAGGAATATCCAAGATTGGCCGATATCCGTCCGATGCCGGAGAATCAGCATTATTTCCTCTTTCTTCAGGGGTCATTCCCCCTTGTGGACGGCGCGTTGATCCCAGAACAGTACCGGGATACCCTGCAGGCGATAAGGAAGGGTGATCTCCGGGAAATCGGAGCGGCCCTCGCGAAAATAGAGAACCCCCTCTCCGGCCTGGTGGCGACCGGTGTTGTCGTTGCCGCCGGATACCAGGACGAATACATCCTGCAGAACGCGATCGACACGGCCTCGAAGAACGGATGGAAAAGGGCGCTCCTGGCCTACCTGAGGACTATCATGACCTTTTATGAGAAAAACGCCGAAGTGGAAAAGGCCGCCCGGATTCGGAAGGTAATGGAATTAATCAAATCGTGAAACAACTATGAGTTGACGGACCCGTAAAAAGTCTGTAAACCTCACCTTCTGTCATTCCCGCGAAGGCGGGAATCCAGTGAATTCAAGTAGTTCTTGATTCCCGCTTCGCGGGAATGACGCCTTGGGGACTTTTTACGAGGGCGTTATGGGTTCATCACTGAAGAAACACTTCTTGCCTCAATCTGCTTGATCAGATCATTGAAAAGAAACTCGTGAAAAGGCAAAAACGCAAACCAGTAAAGTTTCCCTGATAACCCCCGCGGATAATAGTGGGCTGTTATGGAAAGCCTCATTTCTTCGCCTTCATCCTGAATGCTGAATTCCAGCCATGCCTTCCCCGGCAATTTCATCTCCGCGCGGAGCAGGAGGCGAATATTGCCTTGCAGCTCCTCCACCCGCCAGAAACCGATTACATCATTTACCCTTAGCGTGGTTTGACTTTTTCTTCCCCTGGCCGCCCCGACTCCCAGCAATATCCTGTCGATTGTACCCCGCAACCGCCATATCCAGTTGTTGGAAAACCAGCCCTCCTTTCCGCCGATTGTGCAGATACACCTGAACAGCGAGGGGGCATCTTTTTTCGTCAAGAGGGCGTAGGTGCATGTGTAAGCGGGCTTGCCTTTGAGTTCATGGAGCTTTATCGCCAATTCATGGGCGGGAGGATAGGCGTCAGACCAGCGGGTATGAACCAGATCCTGCTCTTCCCGATCCATAGCCCGGACGATGGCCTCTCTATAGCCCAGGGGTTCGAAGGGCAGATATTGTCGAATCTTATTATTCTGACAGACCACCTCATTTTTCAGTCCTTCCATGAGGGAACGCGTAATCGGGGCAGGAACCGGGGTGGCAAGGCCTCCCAGATAGGAATAAAGGGGAATGAACGAAAAGAAAGGCACGAAGAGTCTTTTCTTATCAAGCAATTCGGCACGGATCTTTAACATTTCATAATAACTCAAGATATCCTTCCCCCCGATATCAAGGGATTCGCCCGATGTTTCGGGGATCTCCAAAACCCCCACCAGATATTTAATCACATCGCGGATGCCGATGGGCTGACATTTGTTCATGGCCCAGCGGGGGATTGGAATTACGGGGAGGTTTTTTACCAGATGCTGAATAATTTCATAGGAAGCGCTGCCGGAGCCAATGATGATGGCTGCCCGCAGGGTCGTGACGGGAACCTTCCCCTTTTTTAATTCATCGGCGACCTGGATCCGGCTACGCAGGTGAGATGACAGTTTTGACCGGGCGTCCCCCAGACCTCCCAGATAAATTATCCGGTTGAGCCGGTTTTCTTCTGCCGCTATCCTGAAATTAATAGCTGCCTTAATATCCGCCGCGGTAAATTCCCTGCTTCCCAACAGGAGGGAATGGATCAGATAATACGCCGTGTCTATCTCTTTTAAAGCAAATCTAAGCTGATCCAATTCGCTGGCGTCGGCGGAAATAATCTCCGCATCAGGCCATAAATCCTCATATGCCGGAGCGTTAGCCCTGACCATGACCCTCACCTTATACCCCCTGGCCAAAAGCTCAGGGACTAATCTTCCACCAATGTAGCCCGAGGCGCCGGTCACCAATATTTTCCCCGCTCCCGGCAAGGGCAGGGAGGGTAAATCACGGCAGAAAAGGGTTCTTTCTTCCCGGGACCCAAGAGATGATGTGCCATTGGACAAGGTGGCTGCCATTTTCTTTTCCTTATCAGGTTCCTTTTCAGGCACAATGGCCGTACCGTCTTTGCCGGGCCTTCTCCCTCCCCTTCACGGGGAGGCCTAAAACCCCAGTCTCCCTCCCCTTGAAGGGGAGGCCTAAAACCCCAGTCTCCCGCCCCTCCAAGGGGAGGGTCGGGGTGGGGATGGGGTCAAATGACCGCGCCGCAACTAAAACCCCCTCCCCCTCCGAACCTCCCCCTTGAAGGGGGAGGAATCAAGCAGTGCCATTCCCAAAGCCTCCCTTGAAGGGGAGGAATCTGGCACGGCCCTTCCCAAGGCCTCCTTTTAGCGTTTACGCGCCAATTAGCAAAGAT